>CAZOFL010000048.1:9417-16442 GCA_964579035.1 uncultured Natronomonas sp.
TCCTCCCGCTTGCTTCTTCCGAGGATTTTGCTTCGCTCAATCCTCGCTGCTCGCGCCCGGCGCGTTCCGCTTGACGCTGTTGACGGCGTCCTCGGCCGCGCTTCGAGAACTGTATCCCTCGCTCGAGTCGGCGATAATCTTACCGTTCCGGTGTCTGAGCCGCCAGCGCCACTCCTCCGCGTTGTCCTCGTACAGTTCGAACGCCGCCTGGCCGATATCTAAAACGTCCGCCTTCGGGGCGTAGCCCTGTACTCGCTCTATGGCGTCCCTGGCGTTCCCCTTGGAGGCGTAGCCCTCGCCGGAGTCGGCGATGATGTTTCCGTTGTCGTGAACCAGCCGCCATCGGTACTCGTCCGCTTTGTCCTCGTAGAGTTCGAACGTTGCCTTGCTCATTGTCGTGTCTCCGTTGTACCGATCCGTGTCAGTTGTCGCTCAGCTCTTCGGTCTCCGCCTCGCCAGCGTTGGTCCGGACGCTTTCGACACCTTGCCGTGCTTTCGCCCGGCTGGCGTAGCTCTCCCCGGAGTCCGCGAGGACGTTCCCGTTCTTGTGGACGAGTCGCCACCGCCAGCCGCCGCCTTTATCCCGAAAGACCTCGAACCCGGCCGGATCGATTTTGAGATAATCGGCCGCCGCCGCGTGGCTCCTGACGCCGGTCATCGCCCGTTTTGCGTTCCCCTTGGAGGCGTAGCCCTCGCCGGAGTCGGCGATGATGTTTCCGTTGTCGTGAACCAGTCGCCAGCGATACTCGCCCGCGTCGTCCTCGTAGAGCTCGAACGAGGCCTGGCTCTTGGTTTCGATCGGCTCCGTTTCGGTCTCCGCCTCGACGGCTTCGGGATCGTCCGGTTCGATCCGCATGATTCCCGCACCCAGGGCGTTTCGGATCACGCTGTGCATCCCCTGTTGACACTTCTGTCCGCTTGAGTACGCCTCGCCGCTCGTGGCGATGATGTTGCCGTTCCGGTGCCGGAGCCGCCAGCGGTACCCGCCGCTTTTGTCCCGGTAGATCTCGAACCGGGCTTTCGAGTGTCCCAGCGCCTCGAGTTCGGCCGCCGACGCTTCGGCCGCCGCCGTCGCCTCGTCTCGCTCTCCTCGTGCGGCTTCGAGTTCCGCCTCGGCTTCGGAGCGTTCCTGCTCCGACCGCTCCCGCGCGGCACGCTCGCCCACGGTCTCCGTCTCCGCACGCGAGAGCATCGGAACGAGGACGGACGCGAGCCCGACGACGAGGAGGCCGACGGTGTAGAGCCCGATGACGCCGGAGTGCCCCGTGTCGGTCGGCCACCCCGAAGCCGGATACACTGTGACGAACCACAGGATGGCGACCAGACAGCTGATGACTCCCAGACCGACGATCCGGGTCGCCAGCTTCCGCAGCGGAAGCCGGATGGCGATCCCACCCAACATCAGCGGTACGCCGGCGCCCGCGAGTACGACGCCGACCTCGCGCAACACCCAGTAGGTTCCTCCGTCCGCCGCCGGCGGCCGGGAGAGCGTCGCACTGTACATGAACAGCGCGACGCCCACGACGCTCGCGAGGAGTCCGAGCGCAAACAGCCAGTAGCCGTACACCTCGTCGGTCGTCGACGGCTCCGTGATCCGGTCGCTGTAGAGCGATACCAACGCGTTCGTCTCACCCGGCTGTTGTGACATGCCCCGGTGTTTATTGCCGGTAATAATAAATTTGCGCACAACTGTCAATTGTCAGCTAACCCCGTCACAGAAGTCCCTTAATGGTTGAATTCGGCATAGTTGTGCTAACTAGCAACTGACTTGTTTTTATACTGCGAAGGACGTTACCGAGCGAGACGAGCAACTCGGCCGTTCCCTACTCGATCCCGTACGTCTCCAGCGCCGCGTCGATCCGATCGATCGCCTCCTCGATCGCGTCGATGTCGGTCGCATACGAAAACCGAAGGTAGTCGGCGGCCCCGTCGCCGAAATCGACGCCGGGCGTGACCGCGACGCCGGCCTCCTCGAGAAGGAAATCGGCGATGTCGAGGGCGTCACCCGGAACGTCGCTCACGTCGACGAGCAGATAATAAGCGCCCTGCGGCGTGTAGCCCAGATCGAGCCCCCACTCGGCCACCGCGTCGACGAGCAGATCACGCCGTTCTCGGTACGTCTCACGGATCTCGGCCAGCCGTTCCGGCGCCGTCTCCAGGGCGGCGACCCCGGCGTCCTGAACGAAGTTCGGTGCACAGATGAGGAGGTTCTGTGCCAGCCGGTTCACCGCGTCGACGTACCCGGGTGGGACGATGACCCAGCCGAGCCGCCACCCGGTCATCGCAAAGCGCTTCGAGAAGCCGTTGAGAACGAACGCATCGTCGGTGTACTCGAGCATCGTGTGCTCCTCGACATCGTAGGAGAGCCCGTGATACACCTCGTCGACGACCGGCGTCGTGGCGGTCGCTTCCGCGATAGCGGCGATATCGCCCAGCGTCTCGCCGTCCATCACGGCTCCGGTGGGGTTCGCGGGCGAGTTGAGAAGGAGTGCCCGCGTCGACGGCGAGACGGCCTCCTCGAACTCGGCGACGCGGGGCTGAAAACCCTCACTCGGCCGCAACGGGACGGTTTCGATCCGCCCGCCGACCGTGCGCACGAAGTTCGGATAGCAGGCGTAGTGTGGGTCCGTGAGCACGACTTCGTCGCCGGGGTCGACGAGCGCCGCGAGTGCGAGGAGCAACCCCGGCGACGTTCCAGGCGTCACGACGATACGGTCGGGATCGACCCCGAGGCCGTACTCGCGGTCGTAGTGGGCGGCGATGGCCCGGCGGAGTTCGGGTTTCCCCTTTGCGGCGGTGTAGTCGGTGTGCCCGGCGCGCAGCGACTCGATGGCCGTCTCGAACACCCGATCCGGCGGCTCGAAGTCCGGCTCGCCGACTTCGAGATGCACCACATCCGTCAGTTCGTTCGCCCGTTCGAGCACGTCCATCGCGATGAACGGCGTCACGTCGCGGGCACGCTGAGAGACCATCTGTAATGCCGTACTGTAGGCGTGGCGACAATATATACGTCGGGATTGCCCCTCGCCGATCCCGCCGGCGTCGGACGGACACCGACCCCACACGACACTCGCCCGGAAGGGGCGACCCCGTTCCGTCTCAAACCGACCCGTCAGCCGGCACGTCAGCGACCTCAAACAGCGTCGCCAGTTGGGCTTTCGTCTCCGCGACGGTACCGGAGTTGTCGATCCGGTGGTGGCGTTCGGTCAGGGGGTCGAACTCCGATTCAATACTCAGATGATGGACGAACTCGGCGTCGCTCTCGTCGTCCGTTCTGGCCTTGATCCGACGCTTGAGGACCTCCGTCGCGCACTCGACACGCACGATCTCGAATCGGGCGCCGAACTCCCGGGAGAGCCTCTTTGCTCGCTCGCGCAACTCGGCGTGCCGGAAGGTGCCATCGAGGACGGCGACGCCATCGGATCCGAGGACGCTGCGGGCCCGGTCGAACACCGCCTCGTAGGTCGCTTGCACTTCCTCGTCGGTGTACGTGGGGTTCGAAAAGAGGTCCGTACGAACGACGTCGGTCCGTATCAGTTCACCGCCGGACTCTTCGGCCACTTCGCGCGCCACAGTCGTTTTTCCGGTTCCTGGGGGACCACAGACGACGAACAGCCGGTTTCGCTCGGACATCTCGTACTCGATCGGCACGTCTCACGGCGGGGTTTAATCGGTTCCGCTTTCGTCGTCCGAGCGACGTTTCACGCCGCTTAAACGGCTCCCGTCCCTTTTTAATCGCATGGAACCCGCGATACGCGCTGACGGCCTCCGGAAGTCATACGGCGACGTACAGGCGCTGGACGGACTGACGTTCGAAGTCGAACGCGGCGCGTTCTTCGGACTGCTCGGCCCCAACGGTGCCGGCAAGACAACGTTCATCAACGTTCTCGTCGGGCTCGTCCGCAAAAGCGGTGGGACCGCGGAGGTGTTTGGATTCGACGTCGAGAGCGAGTACCGGCAGGCCCGCGACCGGATCGGGCTGGCTCCACAGGAGTTCAACGTCGATCGGTTTTTTCCGATTCACGAAGTTCTAGAACACAAGGCGGGCTACCACGGCGTCCACCCCGAGGAGGCGAAACGCCGCGCCGAGGAGGCGCTGAAGACGGTCGGCATCTGGGAGAAACGCGACACGCGGTTCGATTGGCTCTCCGGGGGCATGAAACGGCGCTTCCTGCTCGCGCGGGCCTTGGTCACCGACCCCGAACTGCTCATCCTCGATGAGCCGACCGCCGGGGTCGACGTCCAGTTGCGCCGGGATCTGTGGCGCGTCATCGAGCGACTCAACGCCGAGGGGACCACAATCTTGCTCACGACCCACTACATCGAGGAGGCCGAACGCCTCTGTGACCGGGTCGCGATCGTCGATTCGGGCCGGATCGTCGAGGTCTCGACGCCCGACGAGCTCCGCTCGCGGGGGACCGATCAGGTGTATCTCACGCTCGCGAATCGCCCGGCGACCGTGCCCGACCTCGATGTCGATGGAATCCTCGGAACGCGGCTCGACGGTTCGACGCTCGTCGTCACCGCCCAGGGTGGGGGATCGATCGCGCCCGATCTCCTCCGAGCCCTGGAGTACGAGGGCTATGAGGTGCTCGATCTGGACATCCGGCGGGCCTCCCTCGAGGAGGTCTTCGTCGACATGACCCGAACCGACGAGGCGGCCGAGCCGATGGAGGTCCCGCAGTGAGCGCCGATGCGGGCACACCGGACGCCGATCCGACGGCCGGAAACGGCGTCTTCGGCGTCGGATTCCGATCCCTGCTCCGGCGGGAGATTCTGCGGTTCGTCCGACGGCCGCAGAACACGTTTCTCCCGCCGGCGATCACGAATGTGCTGTACTTCGCGGTCTTCGGCGTCATCCTGGGCCAGCGGATCGACAACATCGCCGGCTTCGATTACATCGTCTTCCTGTTGCCGGGGCTCGTCGTGTTGGGCGCGATCTCGAACGCCTTCGAGAACGCCTCGTTTTCGATCTTCCACGGTCGGTGGAACGAGTACATCCACGAGACGCTCACCTCGCCGCTTTCGTACACCTCGATGGTGCTCGCCTACATCTTCGCGGCCGCCCTCCGCGGGATCGTCGTCGGCTTCATCATCGTCGGTATCGGACTCGCCTTCACGACGGTCCCGATCGCCGAACCGCTCTATCTGATCGCGTTCATGATCGTCGTCCCGCTGCTTTTCGCGTCGTTGGGCGTCATCGGCGGGTTGGTCGCCGACGATTTCGACGATCTGACCGTGATGAACCAGTTCATCCTCCGTCCGCTGGTCTTTTTCGGCGCGGTGTTTTATTCGTTGGAAATCCTCCCGCCGCTGTACCGAACGCTGTCCCTTTTGAACCCTATGGTGTACATGGTCAACGGCGTCCGCTACGGCTTTTTGGGGTATCAGGAGGTCGATCCGCTCGCCTCGCTGGCCGTCCTGAGCGGGTTGACCGCCGCCGTCATCGCGCTCGACGTGTATCTATTCAAAAGGGGCTACGGTCTGATCGACTGACGCCCGCGACCCCCGGGCCGCAAGCGCACGGCTCAAGTGCCCGAGACCCCACAACTCGGTAATGAGCGACACCGGACCGCTGCAGCCCGACCGCCCGGATCTCGACCGCCCGTTTCGGGTCGAGGCACCGTTCGACCCCGCGGGCGACCAACCCGACGCGATCGAACAGCTGGTCGCGGGCTACGATGAGGGGGCAGAAAAGCAGACGCTGTTGGGCGTCACCGGCTCCGGGAAGACGAACACCGTCTCGTGGGTGCTGGAGGAACTCCAACAGCCGACGTTGGTGCTCGCACACAACAAGACCCTCGCGGCTCAGCTGTACGAGGAGTTTCGGACCCTGTTTCCGGACAACGCCGTCGAATACTTCGTCTCCTATTACGATTACTACCAGCCGGAAGCCTACGTCGAGCGTACCGACACGTACATCGACAAGGACATGTCGATAAACGAGGAGATCGACCGACTCCGGCACTCGGCGACCCGCTCGCTTCTGACGCGGGATGACGTGATCGTCGTCGCCTCGGTGTCGGCGATCTACGGGCTGGGTGATCCCGGCAACTACGAGGGGATGGCGATGCGGCTCGAACCCGGCGACGAGGTCGGCCGCGAGGGCCTGCTCAAGCGCCTCGTCGACCTGAACTACGAGCGAAACGACGTGGACTTCCAGCAGGGCACCTTCCGCGTCCGGGGCGACACCGTCGAGATCTATCCGATGTACGGCCGCCACGCCCTCCGCGTGGAGTTTTGGGGGGACGAGATCGACCGGATCATGAAAGTCGACGTGTTGAACGGCGACGTCGTCTCGACGGAACCGGCCGCGTTGGTCCACCCGGCCGAACACTACTCTATCCCCGAGGAGAAACTCCAGCGCGCGATCGACGAGATCGAGGAGCTGATGGACCGGCGGGTGAGCTACTTCGAGCGGCAGGGCGACCTCGTCGCCGCCCAGCGAATCGAGGAACGGACCACCTTCGACATCGAGATGCTGGCGGAGACCGGCTACTGTTCGGGGATCGAGAACTACTCCGTCCACATGTCCGATCGGGAATCGGGCGATCCGCCCTACACCTTGCTCGATTACTTCCCCGATGACTTCCTGACAGTCGTCGACGAATCCCACCAGACGATACCCCAGATTAAGGGCCAATACGAGGGCGACAAATCCCGCAAAGACTCGCTCGTCGAGAACGGGTTCCGGCTGCCGACGGCATACGACAACCGCCCGCTGACGTTCGAGGAGTTCGAGGAAAAGACCGACAGAACGCTGTACGTGTCGGCGACACCGGGCGACTACGAGCGCGAACACTCGGAGGGAATCGTCGAACAGATCGTCCGGCCGACGCATCTGGTCGACCCCGAAATCGAGCTCGCGTCGGCCGACGACCAAATCGAAGACCTGATGCAGCGGATCGAGGCGACGCCGGAGGGCGAACGCGTCCTCGTGACGACGCTGACGAAGCGGATGGCAGAGGATCTCACGGAGTATCTGGAGGGGGCCGGCGTCGACGTCGCCTACATGCACGACGAGA
>CAZOFL010000049.1:0-16360 GCA_964579035.1 uncultured Natronomonas sp.
ACTGTACGCCTATACGGGTTCGATCCTGCTTTTCCTTTTTATACCGTTCGTTCCGTTCCTGCTTTTGCGTGGTGGCGAGGACGACGGCCCGCCCGTCAGGACGTGCTCTCGCTGTGAGTTTTCGACCCGCGACCCCGAGTTCGAGTACTGTCCCCGGGACGGGAGCCGCCTGTACGAGCGGAACGACTCGCGGTGAGCCGCCTACGACGGCGCCTCCACCGTCCCGTCGGTCGTCACGATCGTCGCGAACTCCCCGCTCAGCTGCGCCAGCGCGGTCCGATGGACCGTCGTGGCGTCGAAGCGCTCCCCGTCGAGTTCCCGCGGAAACGTCGCAGTCGCGTCCGAGACGACCCGGACGTTGAATCCCCTGTTTTCGGCCATCCGCGCCGTCGTCGAGACGCAGTGGTCGGTCGTCAGCCCGCAGACGACGAGCGTATCGAGATCCCGTTCACGAAGCCACGCTTCGAGTCCGGTGTCGACGAACGCGCCGTTGACCCGCTTTCGGAACTCGGGTTCGCCCTCCGCGGGCGCGAGCTCCGGCTTGAACCGAAACCCCGGACTGTCGCCCCTGAGCGGGGAATCGGTTTCCGTCGAATCGTGTCGGACGTGGACGACGGGCAACCCGCGTTCGCGCCACGCCGACAGCAACCGCACCGCGTTCGCCTCGGCTTGGGGGTTGTTACGGTCGCCCCAACGGGGATTATCGAACCCCGCTTGGAAATCCACGAGCAGGAGCACCGGCGACGGTTCCGTCCCGGCCGTTTCAGACATGCGGATCGACGGTCCTCGGCTCTTCGAGCAACAGTTCCGATTTCGGGTGCTCGCGCGTGACCGTGATCGGACACGTCCGCGGTGCCTGCGTCTCGTCCGCCGAGAACATATACTGGGGCCACTCGCGGTCGCCGTCGACACCCCAGTCGCCGAGGTCCGCGTGCGGGCAGACGCCGTCGTACTCCTCAAGGCGGCCTTGGATGATCTCGCGGGCGTGCCGGCCCGCCTCCGTCTCGGCGGTCACGTCCAGGCTCTCGAAGAGCGCCCGCGGCTGGAACGTGATCTCGAGGCCGACCGGGCAGTACCGGCTCTTTCTGTCGTCGTAAAACGGCGCGCGACAGGTCGGGAAGATCGGCTCGCCGCCGAAGCAGAACTCCCAGTAGGGGTCGTCGGGATCCGTCGGAATGTCCTCGGGCCACGGCTCCGGATCGTGCACGTGGAGGAACTGTAGCACGTGCCACAGCGTTTCGTGGTACTCGGCCTCCGAGAGCGCTTGCTCCGGTGGCTTGAAAAACGTCACGAGCGACGCCCGATCGCTGTACTCACGCCAGGTGTCGAGGTATTCGAGAAGCGTCCGGCCGAGATTCAAGAGTGCGTCCTTGTCAGCCGTCGATCGTACCGCGGTGTACAGCGGATCGCCGTTTGCGACGGACTCAGCGCCGAAAAAACAGGGAAACGGCGTGTCGTTTCGGTCCCCGAGGAGACCGTCGCGAAAGGAGTTCCAGTGGGCGGCGACCCAGTCCGGGGCCGCGCCGGATTCGACCCGGGCTTCGAGATCGGCCTGAGTTCGCAGTTCGCCGGCAACGGGGGTGCTCATGCGCGTGTCTCCGCGCTCTACCGGCTTTTATTTCACGATCCGAGGGGGAACGGCGACTCCGCCGCGAACGATGTTTATATGTATCGGCGCCGTAGTGACAGTCCATGCCCGAAGAAGTGCTGTTCGAATCCGAAAGCGTACAGAGCCGCTCCGACATCGCCGCGTACCTCCGAGCAGTCGCCGACTCGCTCGACGCCGGGGATCCGATAACCCTCAAATCCGGTAGCGAGTCAGTGACCATGGAGCCCCCGTCGCGGCCGACGTTCGAAGTGAAGGCCGAACGCGAGGGGCCGACCGACCGCCCCGGCGAACTGTCGATCGAGTTCGAACTCGAGTGGGACGAGGACGGCGAGGACGGAAACGGCGGCGATCTGACGATCGAGTAGGGGCCCTTACACCTCCGGAAAGAACCGTCCGTGGAAGCCGAACGGGACGGCGTGTGGAAGCGGCGCTCGCGCGAGCTCCGTCAGGGTCCCCGCATCGAACACCAGAAGCATCGATCGCTCCCGCCCCGTATCCAGCGCCGGCGCGATAACGACGCCATCGTCCTCGCCGGTCCCGCCGGGGCGGGGCACCATCCGCGGCTCCTCGACGTAGACGCCCCGTTCCCACCACTCCGTTGCGGTCCCGCGCTCGGCGTCGATCTTCGCGAGACCGTTCGCGCCGCGGCGGTCCGTCGCCTGCGCGTAGGCGTACCGGTAAGGGCGACCCCGGACCGGCGGCGGGACGGTCGGAAGCTCCAGGCCGCCGTCGTAACGTCGCGAGCGCTCGACGGTTTCGACCTCGGGGTCGAGGCGACACCGGAGGAACCGGCCGTCGGGGGCGGCCGAGAAGGCGTCCCCCGAGAGGGCCTCGAACGTGAGCGCGTCGACGATCCCGTCGTCCTCGAAGGCGACCAGATCGAGGACGACCGACCCTTCTGACTCGTAGGCGTTGATGTGGTGGAACGTGAAGAACGGCTCCGAGCGCGGCTCCGCGACGACCGAGCCGGTGTCGCGGTCGACGACGACGAACCGCGTTCCGGCGTCGGCGTCGTACTCCAGCATGTCGAGAAAGCCCTCGGACCACGGGAGCAGCGCCCGGAGGACGGCGATCCGAAGCGGCGTCTCCACGAGGACGACGTAGGAGGGCGTGACCGCACAGTCGTGGATGTACCCCGGGCCCTCGGCGGGGACGGACGCGATTCTCTTTCGTCCGGCACGTCCCTCGGGGATCCGGTAGATGTGGTACGTCGGCTTTCGGCCGAACTCCGTGCTGTAGCCGATCGTCTCCCCCCGCGTCGGATCGGCCCGGAGGTGGGCGGTCGCCAGATGTTCGGGGATGTCGTCGCGCCAGCGGAACTCGCCGTGCGTTTCGAGGCTCTCGGGGTCGAACGCGATCCGCCTGGGCGCTTCGGTCAACGCGACGTAGTGCTCGCCGATCCGGGCGACGTGGACGTTCGCGTTGTCGGTCGACTCCGGCGGCCCCAGCGCTCGAAGCCATCGGATCGCGCGCCGAACGCCGCCACCGCTTGCGAACTCGCCCGCCCCGTACCCCTCGTCGGCGGCAGCGTACGCGTCGGTCCGGAGAAACCGGTTCGTGTACCGCACTTCACCGTCGTCGAACCCGTAGCGGCGCAGCATCGCGAGGCCGTCGAACCAGTGGGTCGCCCGCTCGCCGCCGAACTCGAACCGCCCGGGGCCGTTCCGGAGCAAGGATCCGGAGAGCCACCCGGGGATCGACCCCTCGACGTCGAGTTCGGCGCCGTCGTGTTCGGTTTCGACCGTCCGAAACCCGAGTTCGTACGCCCGATCCGTCGCTTCGTCGAAGCCCAACGACATGGGGAGACCACGGCCGCCGGGCGCATCAATCCACCGTCGGCGGGGGCGACGCGACGACAACCCATATTACACCGGCGACCGACCCCCTCGGTATGTACGACGGCCCGGTTCTCGACAATCATCTCCACCTCGATCCGGTCAACGGCCGCGGCGTCGAGGCGGCCGAGGAGTTCGGACGCGCCGGCGGGACGCACCTGAACGTTCTCAACAAACCCTCCTGGAACCTCGTCGGCGAGGTCGACGACGAGGACGGCTTCCGGGAGACGTTCGATCTCACTGCCGAGGTGACCGAACGCGCCGACGACGTCCTCCCGGGTCGGGCGAGACCGGTCCTCGGCGTCCATCCGGCGCTCGTCTCACGGCTTCTCGACCGCGGCTACGACCCCGACGGGGCCGCCGACCTGATGAAAGCCGGTCTCGACGTCGCCGCCGAGTACGTCGCCTCGGGGCCGGCGCTGGCGATCAAGTCCGGCCGGCCACACTACGAGGTCGACGAGGCGACGTGGGCGGCCTCGAACGAGGTCATGCGCCACGCCTTCGGTCGGGCCGCCGAGGTCGGCTGTGCGGTCCAACTGCACACGGAGGGCGGGGAGGATTTCGAGGACGTCGCCGAGTGGGCCGAGGCAGAGGGGCTTCCCCGGGAACGCGCCGTCAAACACTACTCGGGCGGCTACGTCGAGGGACCGATCCCGAGCGTCATCTCCCACAAAGAGGACCTCGAACGCGCCTGCGGCGGCGAGTGGCCCTTCCTCATGGAAACCGACTTCATCGACGACCCGGACCGCCCCGGCGCGGTTCTCGGCCCGAAGACCGTCCCGAAGCGGACTCGTTGGCTCGCCGAAACCGGCCACGAGGAGGCGCTCCGGCGCGCACACGTCGAAACGCCGGCGCGGGTGTACGGTGTCGACACGGAAGCGACGCTCCGGTAACGCGCCGCCCCGCGAGCCACAAGCCATTTCGGGGTTCCCGGCGTTGATTTATTCGAGATGTCCTCTGATATCGACGCCGATAGCCTTCCGTTCCTCGAGGGTGCTCTCGCCGGGGCCGCCGCGTGGATCGTCGGTTTCGTCCTGACAGCCCTCGTCGTGCTCGTCCGCATCGACGACTCCGAACTCGGAGAGATCTCCGAGAACGTCGGCGACGGCGGCAGCGCATTCGAGTTCGTCGGGTGGGTGTTTTTCAACAGCCACTTCGTCGACACCATCGTCACGGCCGACTTTCTGGGATTCGGTGGCACCCGCTCGGTCTCATTTATCGGCGGCGACGGATTCACGCCGCTTCTGTACCTCGTCCCCATCGCGCTGCTCGTGGCGGCGGGTCTCGCCGTCAGCCGGTCCCAAGGCGTCACCGGGACGACGGAGGGCGCAGTCGCCGGCGCGCTCGTCGCCCCGGCGTATCTCGTGTTGTCGGCCATCGGCGCGGTGTTGTTCCGGGTGTCGACGGAGGCGCTCGGGGCCTCCTTCAGCGGGGAGCCCGAACTGCTCTCGGCTATCGTCCTCGCCGGGATCGTCATCCCGGCCGTCTTCGGCGCTCTCGGCGGTCTTGTCGCGGCGAACACCGGTCCCGGAACCTCAGCGTAGCTCCCGCGCGAGGACCTCGCCCCACGGCTCGAAGCCGTGTCGTTCGTAGAACCGCCGGGCGCGCCCGTTCGCTTCGTCGACGTCCAACAACAGCCGATCGAGCGGGAGGTCCTGTTCGCGAGCCACTTCGAGGGCCCGCTTCAGCAACGCGTCGGCGGTCCCACCGCCGCGCGCCTCGGGGACGACGTATAGTTCGTTGACGACGGCTGCGTCCCAAACGAACGAGAGCCGCTCGGGGAGCACGAACACGTACCCGATCGCGCCGTCGGCCTCGGCTACTGAGAGACACCGGCCGTCGTCCTCGACGCAGCGTTGCACCCAGTCGAGCCACCGGCGCCTGTAGTCGTCCGTCAGCTTCGCCTCGTACGCCGTCGATTTCTCCGCCCCGCCCGTCGTCCCGCCGAGTTCCGTCTCGAAGGCGGTTTTGAACCGCCACAGCGCCCGTCGATCGCCCGCCGCGTCGGGGTCGTACGATCGGATCGTCGCCCCGTTATCGGACATCTGGCTCACCACCCGTCCCCTGATCGGACTGGAGCCGCTTTGCGACGAGCGTGAACGCACCGACGAGGACGACGTACAGTTGCCACCCGTGGACGGCGATCGGGAACCGCCGGTCGACCGGCTCCGAGCTCGGCTCCGGCGACGGCTGTGCGGGGTTCGAGACGTGGGTTTCGACCCGGGATCCGCCTTGTCCGGCGTCGATCACGCCACCTCCGGTTTCGGGGTCGGTTCCGATCTCGACGAACGTCTGGACGAACCCCTCCGACGCCGAAAGGTAGAGTTCGCCCTCGAGATTGAAGAACTGGTCCACGAACGGCCAAAAGAAGTTGATCCCGTCGAGGTGTGCCCAATCGAGCGCGACGTGTGCGAACGTGTGAACGAACAGCCCCACCCACGCGATCCGGACGCCACGGTCACCCCACCGGTCCCTGATCCACGACCCCTCGCGGGTCGTCTCCCAGTACAGCGCCGGAGCGGCGACGACGGGGAGCATCATGGTGTGCAACACGGTCCGGTGGGCGCCCGCCATGTACCATCCCAAAATAGTGTCCGCCTCCGGAAGGAGGACGATGACGAGCACCACGGCGAGCGCCCGGCGGTCGTAGAACCGGCCGAGCAATCCGGCCGCCAGAAGCAGCGCGAGCGCCGCATGAACCACCGACGACGGCATCAGTGCCGCCCTCCGGTCCGATCGGCTCGTTCGACAAGCCACTTCGCGGGCAGCGAGGCGGCGGCGGCCGCGACGATCACGGCCTGCCATCCGGACTCGACGATCCGGAGTCGGCGCTTCTCGCCCGTAAGCCACGTCTCGATGGTGTGCGTTTCCGTCGTTCCGGGGGAGGCGACCTCGAGCCAACCGTTCCCGAGCGTGACGTACGTCTGGACGATCCCCTCCTGCGTCGAGAGGACGAGGCGGCCGACGATCGAGTAGTACCGATCCGAGAGCGGGTACAAAAGCGCGACGCCCTCGGCGCTGAAGACGTCCAGCCCGATGCCGGCGACGGCGTAGGCGGCGAGTGCAACCCATGCGATCCGGATCCCGCGCCAGCCGTACCGCCCGGCGAGCCACGACGCCTCGCGGAAGCGGATGTCATAACAGAGGAGCGCGGCCGCGCCGATCGGGATGAACGCCGAATGGAACACCGCGTTCGGATCGCCGGGGCCGATGAGCGCGAAGACGGCGTCGAGGTCGGGCATCGCGGCCGCGAGCGCGACGATCGCGACCGACCGGCGATCGAACGCCGGGCCCAAGAGCGCGACCGCGATGAGGACGCCGACGGCGACAGCGACGGGAGTCGGCGGCATTACCTCCCGCTTGGGTCCGGCGGATATAAAATCGCCGGACGGATCGTCGCCCGGTCGATGTCCACGCTTTCCGGTGTGTCGTGGTTCGACCGCACCCCGTATGAGAGTACGCTTATACCGCCGGCTCCCGAGTGACAACCATGCGCGATCCGCGTGCGGAACTCGCCGAGCGAATCGCCGGCGAGGTGACGCTGTCGGAGAACCCGGGAGCGACGCTCCGGAAGTGGCGCGAGGAGTTCGACGTGGCACAGACGGCGCTCGCCGCCGAACTCGACGTGTCCGCGTCGGTCGTCTCGGATTACGAGAGCGGGCGGCGCGAAAACCCCGGCATCCGCGTCGTCAGCCGGGTGGTCCGTGCCCTCCTCGACATCGATGAGCGCCGGGGCGGCGACCGGGTCAGACAACACGCCCGGGTCCTGTCGGCGGGCTTCGATCAGGACGTCGTCTACGACCTCCGGGAGTACCCAACGACGGTCGCGCTCTCGCGGTTTTACGCCGCGATCGGTGCGGAGACGGCCGTCAACGGAAGCGCCGACACGATCGCCGGACACACCGTCATCAACAGCGTCGAAGCGATCAAGCGACTCTCGAGCGAGGAGTTCTACCGCCTCTACGGCCAGTCGACGAACCGGGCGCTCGTCTTCACGAACGTGACACGCGGCGAGTCGCCGCTGGTCGCGTTGCGTGTCGTGACGCCGACGCCGTCGGCGGTCGTCCTCCACGGGATCGAAGCCGAAGACCTCTGGGAGCACGCGCCGGCGCTCGCCAGAGCAGACGGCGTCTCGCTGGCGACGACCACGATGCCGATCGAGGCGGTTCTCGACACCCTCCGGGAGTTTCCGTAGGTACAGAGTTATGCGGCTTGCGTCCGTACTTCGGGTATGAACACGACGACCGTCGGCGGCGTCGAAATCCCGTCCGTCGGCCTCGGAACGTGGCGGCTGACGGGCGATTCCTGCCGGAAATCGGTGCGGACCGCACTGGAACTCGGCTACCGGCACGTCGACACGGCACAGGCGTACAGCAACGAACGGCAGGTCGGCAACGCCCTCCGGAACAGCGATGTGGCCCGTGAGGACGTGTTCGTGACCACGAAACTCGGCCGGGGAAACCGGGCCTACGACGACGTGGTTCGCTCGACAGAGGAGAGCCTCGCGAAACTCGGAACCGACTACATCGACCTCCTGTTGATCCACTGGCCCGACCCGGTGACGCCGCTCCGTGAGACGCTCGCGGCGATGAACGAACTCGTCGATCGGGGAGCCGTGCGACACGTCGGCGTTTCGAACTTCGACGTCGATCGGCTCGCCCGGGCCCGGGAGCTCTCGGAGCACGGGATTTTGACAAACCAGGTCCAGTACAACCCCTACTGGTCGCAGACGGAACTGCTCGATTACTGTCGGATCCACGACGTGGCGCTGACGGCGTACTCGCCGCTCGCCCACGGCGGCGTCCTCGAGGATCCGGTGTTGGGATCGATCGGCGAAAAGTACGACAAGCATCCTGCACAGATCGCACTCCGGTGGCTCGTCCAGCAGCCGAACGTCCTCACGGTTCCGAAAGCGACGAGCCGCGAGCACCTGGCCGCGAACATCGACATCTTCGATTTCGAGTTGACCGACGAGGAGATGGACCGCGTTCGACAGCCCTCGAAGTCAAAGGCGGTGGCCGGCTTCGTCCGGAACCGACTGAGGAACCTCCGGTGCCGGTAGGGGTCCCGGCCGCCAGCCGGAAACGCCCCGCTTATGAATCAGACGCCCGAAGCGGGCGCATATGTCACAATCCGGAACCCGAGCGTCGGCGATCGATGCGAACCTGTTTATAACCGTCTCCGGGCCGCCGGGGTGCGGTGCGACGGCGCTCTGCACGCAGCTTTCGGAGGCGATGGACTGTCCGTACGTCTCCGGCGGTGACATCTTCAGGGACCTCGCCGAGGAGCGCGACATGTCCCTGACACAGCTGACAGCGAAGGCACAGGCGTCCGACGACATCGACCGCGCGCTCGATCGCCGCCTGCTCTCGATCGCCGAGAAGTGGGGTGCCGCCAACCGAGCGTTCATCCTCGAGTCGCGGCTGGCCGGGTGGCTCGCAGGCAACCGGGCAGACATCCGGATCCTCCTCGATGCGCCCGGGGAGGTCCGAAAAGCCCGGATCAGCGACAGGGAGGAGACGACAGCCGAGATGAGCGTCCGTGAGGTCAACGAGGCGGGACGGTATCAGTCCTACTACGACGTCGATCTGAACGAACGGGGGTTTTATGACCTTCAGGTGAACACCGCCCGCTGGAGCAAGGAGGGTGTCTTCGAACTCGTCCGGACCGCTATCGAGGCTTACGACCCGACGGAGGACGAGGGCGCGTTCGAAACCGTTCCGATCGATATCGCTGAGTGACAGGATCGACCCGGCCGTCGAACGTAAATATCCCTTCAATATGAATCACCGAAACGAAGTGACACGAGTAATTTCGGATTAATACTAAAGAATTTTATATTTTTTCTTCGGGCGGGAGATCGGGTTCCGCACGGGACCGTATACTCCGAAGTTGTCAAACGGGCTTATGCGGCTTCCAGGTTCGGAATTCCGGGTATGGGGTAATAAATGGCCGCATCTCTACTGGCAAAAGTTTTTAATATAACGATTCGGATTTGCTAGTGAAGGAACAGTAACTAATCAAACATTGGAGAAAAATAAGGGTAAACTGACATGAGTAACACGGACGTACCGGAGAGCGCACAGACTGTAATTATCGGTGCTGGAATCGTCGGCAACAGCCTCGCGTACCATCTCGCCGATCAGGGACGCGAGGATATCGTGCTCGTCGACAAGGGGCCGTTCCCCGATCCCGGCGGCTCGACGGGACACGCCTCGAACTTCGTGTTCCCGATCGAGAACAACAAGGAGATGGCGCTGACGACCCAGGAGGCGATGGACCAATACAAATCCGAGGACCTCTACACGACGAGCGGCGGCATCGAAGTCGCCCGCACGGAAGAACGGCTCGACGAGTTCGAACGACAGCTGGATTCGGCCGCCGCATGGGGTAACGAGGCGGAAATAATCTCCCCAGCCGAGGTCAAAGAGAAAGTCCCGTACATCAACGAGGAACTGGTGACCGGGGGCTTTTGGGAGCCGAACGCCGGCGTCGTCGACCCGCTTCGGTTCGGCGAGATCAAACGCAAGGAGGCCGAGTCGATGGGGGCACTCCAGAGCTTCGCGAACACCGAAGTGACGGACATCGAAACCGGGGACGACGGCGTTCAGGCGGTCGTGACGGACCGCGGGCGGATCGACTGCGAGGAGGTCGCCATCGCCGCGGGGCTGTGGAGCCCCAAGTTCGCGCGGATGGCCGGGACCGAGATCCCGCTTACGCCCGCCGTCCACCAGCTCATAAGCGTCGGGCCGATCGACGAACTCGAGGAGACCGGCGAGGAGGTCGGCTACCCGATCGTCCGGGACGTCGACACCCAGATGTACGAACGCCCGAGCGGCAACGACATGGAGGTCGGCTCCTACGAACACCGGCCGATCCTCTGGGATATCGACGACATACCGTCGAACGAGGAGGCCGCGCTATCGCCGACCCAGCCGCCGCTGACCGAGGAGGCGTTCGCACCGTCGATGGAGCACGCCCTCGAGATCATGCCCGAGGTACTCGGCGACGCGGAGATCCGTCACTCGATCGACGGGCTGTTGTCGGTCACACCGGACGGGATGCCCGTGGTCGGCCCGCTCCGCGATGTCGACGGCCTGTGGTCGTGTGCGGCGATCTGGATCAAGGAGGCCCCCGCCTTTGCGAAGTACACCGCCCAGTGGATGACCCGGGGCTACCCGGACGTCGATCTCCACCAATCGGACGTGAACCGCTTCGACGGCTACGGGACCTCGAAGACGTTCGTCGAGAATCGCGCGAACGAGGGCTTCCAGAAGATCTACGATATCGTTCATCCCGGCGAACAGTGGCAGTCCTCCCGCCCGCTCAGACAGAGCGGTTTCCACGACCGTCAGGCCGACCTCGGCGCGGAGTTCTTCGAATCCGCCGGATGGGAGCGTCCGCAGTGGTTCGAATCCAACGCGGATCTCGTCGAGGAGTACGCCGACGAGATCGAACCGCTGCGCCGCCCCTACGAGTGGGACAACCGCTGGTGGTCCGAGATCATCCTCGGCGAACACCTCCACATGCGCGAGAACGTGGGGATGGTCGGCGATATGGGCTTCGGTATCTTCGACCTCGTCGGCGACGACGCCGAGGCGTTCGCCGAGAAGATGGCCGTCGGTCGGATGGACGTCCCGGTCGGGAAGTCGGTTTACACGCCGATCCTCGACCCGAGCGGCGGCTTCCGGGCGGATCTCACGATGGTCCGACTCGCCGAAGACGCCTACCGGGTCATCACCGGCGGCGGCGAGGTCGGCCCGAACAAACGGTGGTTCAAAAGCCACATGGACGGGTTCGACGTCCGGCTGATCGATAAGACCTCGTCGCTCGGGACGCTCGGCGTTTGGGGACCGAACGCGCGTGAACTGGTCGATTCGGTCGCCGAGGCGGACATGTCCGACGAGGCGTTCCCCGCCTACACCGCCCGAGAGGTAACGATCGGCGAAGTCGACGTGTGGGCGTTCCGCGTCTCCTACGTCGGCGAACTCGGCTGGGAGCTGTACGCGCCGATGGAACAGGCCGGCCGCCTCTGGGACGTCATCCACGAGGCCGGTCAAGAGTACGACGTGCGCCCGGTCGGGATGGGGGTCTACGGCACGACTGGCCGGATGGAGAAAGGCTACCGGCTGTACGGCCACGAACTCGAACTCGATTACAATCCGGCGGAAGCCGGTCTCACGTTCCACGGGGTAAAGGACGCGGATTTCGTCGGCAAGGAGGCGTACGTCGAGGCGATCGAGGGAGACACCGCCGCGACGCTGTGTACCCTCTCGGTGACGGATCACGAATCCTCCGACGGCACCCGGCGATTCCCGCTCGGCCACCAGCCGATCCGCTCACAGGACGGCGACGTCTTAGTCGACGAGGAGGGCCGGCGCTCGTACGTCACGAGCGCGGGGAGTGCCCCCTCGCTCGGTAAGCACCTCCTGATGGCGTACCTCCCACAGGAGTACGCCGAAGAAGGCGAGGACCTGCAGGTGTCCTACATGGGCGACACCTACCCGGTCACCGTCGAGCGCGTCGGCAGCAAGCCGCTGTTCGATCCGGAGAACGAACGGATCTTCAGCTAGCCAGCCGCCGGAACCGATTCCACATCACACCTTCGGACCCAACCCCACACGTCATGAACACGCTAGTTTGTATCAAGCGCGTACCCGAAACGGGTGCAAAGATCGTACTGACAGACGACCAACAATCGATAGACACCTCGAGCCTGGGGTTTACCATCAGCCCCCACGAGGAGTGCGCGATCGAAGAGGCCGTCCAAGCGGCGGAGGAAACCGGTGGAACGGCGACCGTGCTCACGCTCGGTCCCTCCGACGCGGCCGAGCAACTCCGGACGGGAATCGCGATGGATGCCGACGAGGCGATCCACCTCGAGACCGACGGCGAGGAGTGGGGGCCACGCGCCACCGCAACGGCGATCGCCGACGGGATCGAGTCGACCGACAACTCGTTCGATCTCCTGTTCTTCGGCAGCGAATCCGCCGATCAGGCGAACCACCAGGTCGGCGTACGGGTCGCACACAAACTCGGCTTCCCGGTCATCACCGGCATCAAAGACGTCGACATAAACGGGGACACGCTCGTCGCCGAACGGGAGATCTCCGGTGGCTCGGAGCTCTATGAGTTACCGATGCCGGCGGTGTTGACGGTCAAAGAAGGGCTGAACTCCCCGCGATACCCCTCCATGCGAAGCAAGATGCAGGCCCGCCGGGCGGAGGTCGCCGCCTCGGAGCCGAAGCGATCCGACCCCAACGACGTAACGATGAAGACGCTCGAAACCCCCGACCGCGACGACAGTCCCGCCGAGGTGCTCGGCGAGAGCGTCGACGCCGCCGAGGACGTCGTCGCCGTCCTTGAGGACCTGGAGGTGATCTGAGATGGTGCTTACGCTCGTCGAACACGCGGACGGCGCCGTCGCAGATACGTCCCTCGAAGCGGTCACGATCGCTCGCGAGGTGGCAACAGAGGAGGACGAGCCACTGGAGGCGATCGGATTCGGAGTCGTCCCGGGCGACGTCGCCGACGAACTCGGGGAGTACGGCGTCGACACCGTCCACGCCGTGACCCACGACGGTTTGAGCGACTACGCCCCGGTCGCGTGGGCGAAAAGCCTTCGTGGGCTGATCGAAGCGCGGGAGCCGAGCGCGGTCATCGCGCCGGGGACCGATCGTGGCGGCGAGACGCTCGCCCATCTGGGGGCGATCGCCGACCTCCCGCTCGCGGCGAACGTCGTCGATGTCGACGCCGGTGACGGTTACGACCTCACGAGACAGCGGTGGGGCGGCAGCCTCATGGAGCACGCTGAAATCGATGCCGATCCGAACCTCCTCACGATCGTTCCCCACGAGGTGCCCGCGGAACCTGCGCCGGAGACCGGCGCGGCGACGCTTGAATCGTACACCCCCGACCTCGACGACTCGGACCTCCTCGTCCAGGTCGAACGTCGCGAAGACGCGGACACGGAGGGCGTGCCGCTCGATCAGGCCCGCGTGGTCGTCGGCGGCGGCCGTGGCGTCGGCAGCGCTGAGGATTTCGATCAACTCGAGGCGCTCGCCGATCTGCTCGACGGAGCCGTCGGCTCCTCGCGGGCGGCGGTCAACGAAGGCTGGCGGCCACACGACGATCAGATCGGCCAGACCGGAAACAAGATCGCGCCCGATCTGTACATCGCGGCCGGGATCAGCGGTGCGGTCCAACACTGGGTCGGCTGTAAAGGCAGCGAGAACGTGTTGGCGATCAACACCGACCCGGAGGCCGCGATCGTCGGCAAAGCCGACTACGCCGTGCTCGCCGACCTCCACGAGGTCGTCCCGGAACTCAACCGGATCATCACCGAGAAGCACCGCTGATAGCGGGATCCTTCCCGGGTCTCGATCGGCCCCCGGACGTCCAGTTAAAATCGCGTCGCGTCACCGGCGGATGCGGGCACTGGCGGCGCGTCGTTACTCTTTGAGCAGAACTGCGTTGACCTGTCCGTCCTGGCCCGGTCTGGACGTGACACGTGCGCGACCGACATCGGTCTCGATGATCGCCCCCTTCGTGATGATGTTTCGGCGGACGTAGTTCGGGTTCGAGGCGTTCTCGACGACGTCCTCGATGGTCGCTCCTTCGACGCCGTCGCCGGTCGCGACGCTCGCGACGTCGGTCCTGACAGCGCGGACCTTCGTGTTTCCACCCTGCGTTTCGACGGTTTTCAGTTTGGTGTCGCCGACCTGTGTTTCGGTCGGTGCCGATCCGAGTTCGTGTTTGCGCTTCTTTCGGACGGCGCGCCGACGGCCGCCGGTTCGCTTCTTCGTGGACCGAGCGTGGTTCATACCAACAACGTGTCCGGGCGCGTACTTGAATGACTCGGGTTCGTGCCGTCCGGATCACGACAACCAGTCGTCCACGACGGCGCGTGCGACCGCCACCGCGTTCGAAAGCCCCGTCTCGAACCCATCCTCGAAGCCCGGCGAGAAGAACGACTCCCTCGCTGATTCGCCAGCGCTCGGGCGGTCGTGGTTCGAAATACCGCGGATGCTGAGATACCGGTCGGCGCGGCCGAAGCGCTTGAGCGCGGCTACCGTCCCGCTGTCCTCCATCTCGGTCGCCCGGTAGGGCCCACAGCCGTGCTCGGAGACGAGCCACGACGCCTCCGCCGCAAGCTCGCGACCGTGCCAGAGCTCGTCGCCACAGAGGTTCGTCCCCGTGACGACCGTCGGTTCGCGGCCGGAGCTCCCGGGGAATTCCCCGCCCTCATCCGCCGGGCTGACCAGTTCGACATCGCTTGCGAGCGACGTGGCCAGCGAGACCAGTTCCCGATCGACCTCGAATGCGCCACGGTCGGTGTATGGGTTGAGAGCGAGGCCCGCTTGGCCCGGACCGAACCGACACTTGTCGTCCCAATCGACAATGTGGTCGGCGATCACGACGGATCCGACCGGAAGCGACGGCGGCCCGCCGGCGACGCCGACCGAGCAGACGAGCGGATCCTCGAGGACGACCTCGCTGCTGGCACAGATCGCGGCGGCCGTCGTCGCCGCCGCCGTCTTTCCGACCCCGGTCGGGACGAGACCGAGCCCCTCCGCCGTGTATCGAAGCGGCGAGGAAAGCCCCGCGAGAGTCAACCGGTCGAAGCAGTAGGCGCGTCGCCACGGTTCCGCCTCACTCGGGAGGTCTCCGAGGTCGTCGAACGCCGGTAACACGAGGCCGCGAAGCGTCACTGACATACATCGAGTTGTGCGGTGGAACGCAAAAACACCACGAGCCTCAAATCGGTGCGGTCGTGGGCTCTCGGGTGCGCCCGGATCGGCCCTTACCCGTCTCGGTGTCGCTGAATCGCCTCGGTCATCGATAGCTCCCCGAGGGCGACCCGCCTGGCGAGCGTTTCGGGTATCGCCCGCCGATCGTCGCTTTCCTCCCTCGAGCGCTCCTGGACCAGTTTGATCTCCCCTGCGGTCGGTTCGATCTCCCGGGATTCGATCTCCTCTCCCTCGATCCGGGCGATGTTGACCGCCGCGAGCACGTCGCCGGCCCGGACGCCCGAGCCCTGATACGGTGTCGTTCCCGTCTCGTCGACGAGTTCAACTGGCGCGCTCTCGATTTCGTCGACGATCCGGGCTCCGCGGAGGCGTGCGCCGTCGCCGATCCGGACGAGCGGATCGGTCGCTCCCTCGAGTTCCCGTTCGACGACGGGGGCGGCTTTCCGGGCCGGTACCTGAAACGCCGCGACGACCATCTCGCCCGACAGTACCGCGATCCCGGGGCGGTCGCCGGGGTCGATGCCGACCACCGTCCGACCGTCACCACCCCGAAGCACGGCCAGTGCCTCCTCGACTGCTCGTCGGGGTCGGTCGGGGGCGGCTCTAACGGTCGGAACGGTCGGACGTTCGTCCTCAGTCCCCACGATCGCGACCGTCGCTCGCTCGGGGAGGTCGTCGCCCGGCTCGATCGTCTCGAACCGGACGTTTCGATCGCGTAGCTCGCCGACGACGCCGTGGTACACCTCGAAATCCGCCGTTGCGACGACGATCACTGTGTCGTGTAGGGCGTTCGGGGACTTATACGCCCCGAGTGTGGCAGGGTCCGGAACAGCGACCGCACGCGGCCGATAAATCGTATGCCGGGATATCAAACCTGATCCGGGGCGAATGCCGGGTGGTTGCTGAGCGGGAGCCCCGGTTCCGGAGAATTCGGACAACGACACGGACCGATCTCACAGAAAAATAACACTGAAACTCAGCTAGCAGTCGTTTCGGCGTAGATTACGGTGAAAAAAGAGGGGCAACGGTACTGATGGCCATACCGGGAACGAAGACCCGCGACCGGGATCTCAACGCGGCGAAGAACGTTCTCATCCGAGGGCTCCGACGATTAGGGGCGGGACGCTCCGAATCAACGCCTGTGCAGACTGCGCTCCCTACGTTCA
>CAZOFL010000050.1:0-16209 GCA_964579035.1 uncultured Natronomonas sp.
CGAGGAGCACGCCCCGGGGCGGTTCACAAAGACCGGTTACTCGTCAACACAAGAGCCGTAACAAAGCCTTACTGGGCGGTACTCCGGGGTGATGGTAGTCGTTGACAGCATACGGATCGGTTCACGGTGTGGAGGCGTGGGCCGATGAACGAACCGCAAGCACTGACCGGGCGGGGAGAGACATGAGCGGGGAGACGGTCGAATCCGGATCGGCGGAGGGTACCTCGCCCCCCGATGGTGAGGAGTCCGAAACTCGGGTCGTTCCGGGCGAGTACACGTGGGAAGCGTTCATGCGCGAACACGGGTACGGCGACCAGATCGAACTGCTCTACCGGGACGTCGAGTCGAAAAAACCGTGGAGTGGGTTGCTTCCGTTCTCAAACGGTGGGGGACGGGACCTCCCCGAGCAGGACGACTGGAACCGCGTCGAGTTCGACCCCGAAACGTACCTCGGATACCCACCCCATGCGCTCCAAGATCGCCTGAGCGGAGCCGCAAGCGCGGCCGCCCGGATCGATCGATCGTTTAGCGCCTGGATCGACGAAACACCCGTTAGGAAAGGCGAGTACACGTGGGAACACTTCAAATGGGAGTATTACTACGAGCGCGGCCGAAGGCCGCGTACCCCGGACGGGGATATAAAGGAGTTCGACCCGGAGCGGTTTCTCGGGTTCGATCCGAACGATCTCGAATCGGTGCTCGGGGCGGGGAAAGCCCGCGCCGAAGAACTTCGCGAGCTCGAGGATCGGCGGACGGTGAACGTCAATCCACGGCTAGACGAAGACGAGTTCTTTTCGGACGACGACGACCGGACGACGATCGTGAATCGGTACGATCTGGAGAAGGCCGTCTCGATGGAACAAAAGCGGCACTTCATCGAGGAGGAGCGATACTGGATCAACAAACCGTACGCGTGCGTCGTTATCTTCCACTCGGCGAAGGAGAACGAGAAAAAATACTACGTGATCGAGCCGTACCTCAACGGGATCGAATCGGAGCTCGTGGAGTTCTTCTCCGGGAAACTCCGAACGAGTATCAAATATTCCGACGATGATATCGTCGCTCAAGGGGCCGACGAGGGTCGCCGGGACGTGCTCGAAGCGGAGACGAAATCGCTGATCGATCGAAACAACCTCCGGGCGTCCTCGACCGAAGGAGCGTCCTCGCCGAAGCGACCGCTCGAAGGCCTCACGGAGCTGAACGCGGCGGCACTGCTCGAACGCCTCGATCGGGTCGACGCGGCGTGGCTTCCCGATCGGGTCCGGACGGCCCTGCGTTCCGAGCGAGAGCGTCCGTCCCCGACCGAAGGGGCCGGAGAGGCCGACGAAATCTTGGCCCGCCCGGAGCCTGCGGTGCTCGAGGAGGATTCGGGGACGCTTACCGAGTATCAAATCGAGAAGTTGCTCTACGTGATCCGGCGTGACTTCATCGGCTACGGACGGATCGATCCGATCAAACACGACATCAACGTCGAAGACATCTCCTGTGACGGGTACAATTCGCCGGTCTTCGTCTACCATACCGACTACGAGAACCTGATCACGAACGTTCGACACGGCGAAGAGCGGCTCGATAACTTCGTTATAAAGCTCGCCCAACGCTCCGGGAAGGGGATCTCGAAACGCGAGCCACAGGTCGATGCGACGCTACCGGACGGATCGCGCGCCCAGTTGACGCTCGGGAAGGAGGTCTCCGATCACGGGACGAACTACACGATCCGGCAGTTCAACGACGTTCCGTTCACCCCGATCGATCTCATCAACTGGAAGACGTTCAGTCTCGACGAGATGGCGTTCCTGTGGCTCTGTATCGAGAGCAAGAAATCGCTCATTTTCGCCGGCGGGACCGCCTCCGGGAAAACGACCAGCCTGAACGCGGTGTCGCTTTTCATCCCGTCGAACGCCAAGATCGTTTCCATAGAGGACACACGGGAGGTCGAACTTCCCCAACGAAACTGGGTCGCAAGCGTGACGCGACCCTCGTTCAGCCAGGACAACGCCGGTGACGTCGACGAGTTCGATCTCCTCGAAGCGGCGCTCCGCCAACGGCCCGACTACATCGTGATGGGCGAAGTCCGGGGTGAAGAGGGTCGAACGCTGTTTCAGGTGATGTCGACCGGCCACACGACGTACACCACGTTCCACGCCGATTCCGTCGACGAGGTGCTCAAGCGGTTCACGACGGATCCGATCAACGTCTCGAAGACGTTGTTTACGGCGTTGGATCTCGTTTCCGTGCAGACACAGACAAAGGTGCAGGGCAGGAAGGTCCGCCGGAACAAAACGATCACCGAGATCAACTCCTACGACTCCGAAAACGACGAGATCAGCGTTCAGGACATCTACCAGTGGCAGCCGGAGGACGACGAGTTCAGACAACACGGGAACTCGAAAAAGCTCCAGGAGATCGCCTTCGACCGAGGCTGGTCGAAAGCCCAACTCGAAGCCGAACGGTTCGAGCGCCGGGCCGTCCTCTCGTATCTCATCACGAACGGGCTCAACACCTACACGGAGGTGGCGGCGACGCTGCAGGCGTACATCAACGACTCGGAGACCATCCTGACACTGATCGCAAACGGGGACCTCGAGGAGAGTCTCGAGGACCTCCGCGAGATGGAATCGGTGCTGATCGAGGTCGACCCCGAAAAGGAGGCGCTGGTTCCCCGCCCCGAACCCGACGAGGACGTTCTCGCCGAAGCAGATCGGGTTCTTCAGGCGGCCGAAAGCCGCATCTTCGAGCAGTACCGGGGAAAATCGTCGGGGACGCTGGTCGAGGCGCTCTCGACGGCCAAACCGGAGACGGACGTCACCGTGTCGGGAGAGTCCGGCGGTCAGCTCCCGGCGTCCGCCGGCGGCGAATCAGTGGGGAACTCGCCGGGAGAAGCGGCGATCGATGCCAACGGTACCCCGGTCGACTCCGAGGGGACGACACCCCTGGAAATATCCGAACCCGCCGGATCCGGGACCGATGTCGAAGCGAACCGAACAGAGGCCGAACAATCGGACGAGGAATAACCCATGGAATACGCATACGCTACGCTACTGTTGGACGAATCGGGCAAGGAGATCAACGAGGAGAACCTGACTGCGGTGCTGGAAGCGTCAGGCTACGCTGTCGAGACATCCCGGGTGAAGGCGCTCGTCGCCGCACTCGAGGACGTCGACATCGGCGGCAACGCCGTCGAGGTCGGCGTCAACGGAGCCGACCGGACGGGTCAGACGGCGCCCCACGACCGTACGGAAGCACCGGCCACGAACGGGGCAGCGGTTGATCCCCCGGAAGGAACCGACGAGATGTCCGGGGTTGAACCGGGCAACGAAGCGACCACGGAGAAGTGACGATATGAGCACGGAGCGCGTTACCGTCCCCGACACGGACCGGCGATCGTACGTCGACAGCCTCGTCGACGTGTTCGATCCGGTGTACGAGCGGCTGTTCGACGAGGGGAGTTCCTTCGTCGTCGATTTGGAGAAGAAACTCGCCGAGGCCCGGATGAGTGATTCCGTCGAGCGGTATCTCTCGCGGGCGCTTGCGTTCGGTATCGTAAGCGGCGTGATGCTGTGGCTGGTCGGCGTCGTCGGTAGCGCGGCGCTGGTGTGGACGGGAGTGATACACGTCGGAACGCTCACAGGGATCCGTATTCCGAGCGAGGCGCTCGTAAGTCTGGTCGAAGCGGTTCGGGTTCCGTTTTTGATCGTCTCGACCGGGCTCGTGCTCGGTGGAGCCGGATTCGCAACGGTGTTTGGAGCCTACATCGCCCGCCCATACAATCGAGCCTCGAGGCGGGAGCGAGAGATCGACACGCTGCTTCCCGACGCCGTGTCGTTCATGTACGCCCTCTCGCTGGGCGGGATGAGCCAAGTCGAGATTATCGAGACGATGGCGGAGGCCGAAGACACCTACGGCGAAGTCTCCCAGGAGTTTCGAACGATCCTCCAGGAGACGCGCTACTTCGATACCGATTACCGCTCGGCTATCCAGAAGCGGTCGGCACAGACGCCGAGCGCCGAGTTGAGTCAGTTTTTCACCGATATGCTGTCGATCATCGACAGCGGCGGAAGCATGACGGATTTCCTCGACGACAAGAAGGAGGTCCACTTCCGGGCGGCCAAGGAGGGACAAGAGCAGGACCTCGAAACCCTCGAGTTGTTCAGCGAGATGTACATCACCATCTCGTTGTTTCCGTTGCTTTTGATCGTGATCCTCGTTATTTTGGATATGATCGGTGGCGGTCAGACGATCTTTCTGTACGCGACGGTGTACGCGTTGATCCCGGGGCTGGGGATCGCGTTTCTGGTCATCGTCTCGACGGTCAGGACGGACGAACCGGGCGACGGGTACCTCGATTTCGGGGAAACCGAACGGCGCTTCGAGGACGGGCGGGAGTCCGGAGCACTGGGATTGGGGCTTATCAGCCAGTTCAAAGGGTCGTACCGAATCTTCGACCGGATCGCGAAAAGCGAAGGAACGAGCGAGGCGATCGACGTTATCAAACGGCCGCACGTCTTCCTCCGCGAACATCCGTTTTATACGCTGGCGGTGACCGTTCCGGCGGCGCTCGTGTTCGTGGTCGTCGCTGTCGCGACGGGGTCGGCCCCGACGTCGTGGAGCGGGGTCCTCGAACGGCCCGTCTGGTCGACGATCGTATACATGTATGCGCCACTGTTTGCGATCTGTGTTCCGCTTGCTGTTTTTTGGGAGTGGAACGTCCGGCGGCGTCGGGCCGTTCTCGACGGTCTCTCGGAGAACCTCCGGAAACTGGCGAGCGCGAACGCGACCGGCCTCACGCTCCTGGAGTCCGTCAAGGTGGTCGCCGACACGACACCCGGGAAACTCGGCGAGGAGTTCGATACCATGTACGCGAAAAGCCAGTACGGGATGCATCTCAAGGAGTCGCTGATCGTATTCAACAACAAGTACCACATCCCGCGGCTTGCCCGGACGGTGAAGCTCATCGGCAAGGCCCAGGAGATCTCGAGTCAGATTTCGTCGGTGCTATCGACAGCGGCGAAGGCGACGGAGACACAGGAAGACATCGAACGGGATCGAAGACAGCGCGCGACGATGCAGGTCGCGATCATCATCATGACGTATCTCACGCTTTTGGGCGTGATGGCGCTTCTGAAAACACAGTTCGTCGACGTCATGGCCGAGGTCGCAGAGCAGACGGCAGGTACGACGAGCGCCGCGGGCGAGAGCTTCGGTGCAACGATGGATCTCAACCTGCTGTCGCTTCTGTTTTTCCACGCGGTGACCATCCAGGCGGTTCTTTCCGGGTTGGTCTGTGGCTACATCCGGAACGCGAATCTGGTGTCGGGCGTCAAATACGTAGTGGCGCTTTTGTCCGTCACACTGGGCGCGTGGATGGTGATCGCATGAGCGGCTCCCGACCGTGGACGGCGGAGAACGAACGCGGACAGACGCTTCCGGATTTCGCCGTCGGAATCGCGGTCTTTCTGCTTACGGTCGCCTTCGTCGCCGTGTTCGTTCCGCAGTTGACGGTTCCGTTCGACGATCAAGAACAGCCGGTCGTTGCCGAACGGATCACGAGCGATCTGACCGAGAACCTGCTCGCGGAACGGGAGGCGCCGTCGATGCTGAACGAGAGCCGTACGCTTTCGTTCTTCGAAGGGGAACTGGAACCCGAAGAGCTCGGGATCAACCCGGGACAGCCGGTAAACATCACGCTCAGAGACGCTCCAAGCGACGCCTCTGAGTCGGCGATCCTCTGTGAAGACGAGGCCGATGGATCGATAACCGACTGCGACGGTGGATCGAAACTCGCCGCCGGACCGTCGACACCGGAGAACGATCGGGCGGTCAGCACCGCCAGGGCGGCCGTGTTCACCGAGGAAACCGGCGCCGTACTCGAAGTCAGGGTGTGGTAAGATGGCCGACCGTGGACAGACATTCACGCTCGAAGCGTTCGTGGCGGCGATACTGCTCGTCGCGACCGTCGCCTTCGCGTTGCAGGCCGTTGCAGTCTCCTCGAACACGGCGAGCGTCGACGAGACGGAGCTAAAAAACCAGCACGCGGGTCTCGCCGAGGGCGTTCTCGATGAGGCCGTCGCGACCGGCTCGCTCCGGACGACAGTTCTGTACTGGAACGAGTCCGCCGAACAGTTCCACAACGCCGACGGGGACGAACGGTACACGTCACGACTCCCCCCCACACCGAACGGAACCGCGCTCGGGGACGCTCTGGAGCGGGCGTTCGGGGATCGACAGGTCAGATACAACGTCGAGTTACACTACCGTGACTCGGCCGGCGACCGGCAGACACAACGGCTCGTCGACTCCGGAACCCCGAACGACGATGCGGTCCGGGTCGTAGAGACGGTGACGCTGTACGACGACACCGCGCTCGTCGACGAGAGCGGAGCCCCGACGGCGACGGCGCTCGCGGACGCCGAGGAAGCGTTCTACGCTCCGAACGTGGACGAAGAGGGCCCGCTGTACAACGTGATCCGGGTGGAGGTGGTGCTGTGGACCTAACGGCGGCGTCCGACGACCGAGGGCAGATGATTCTCGTCGCCGCGATCGGACTCGCACTCTTGCTCACGCTACTTGCGGTGACGCTGAACACCGCCGTATTCGCCGGAATTCACGCGGCGGAAACCGACGGCGGTCCGAACGCGGAACGGGGTGCGATCCAGTATCAATACAGCGCGGACCGAGCGATAGCTGGCTTGGCCGACCGGACCAATCGGGAGTACGACACCTACGATACGCTGGAGAGTGAACTCGAAGACGCGGTCGCTGCCTGGGACGGTCTCTCGAGATCGGAGTACGCACGCGACGGGAAAACGACGAACACATCTCTGGAGAGCGTAACGTACGAGAGTCGAATCGTACAGGACGAGCCCGGAGTGTTCGAAGACGGGTCCGAAGACACCGCGTGGACCGTCGCCGACGACGTGTCCGAGGTCCGTGGGTTCGAGATGGACGTACAGAAAGACGGACTCGCCGAGACGAGCGACTGTACCGGTGCGAACGCGTGTTTTAACCTGACGGTCGAAGGGTCCGGCGGAAACTCCTGGACGCTGTTCGTGTACGATGACGGCGGCATAAAGGCGACCGTCAAACCGGCTTCGGGCGATAACGAAACCTACGGTCCGGCCGGAACGTCGGCGGAACTCGACATCACCGACGGTGTCTTCGACGTCGACGGCTCCGGAGACGAGTTCACGACGTTTCTCGAGGACGACCTCGAGACACCGTACACGGTGACGTACACGAACGCGGACGCCGTCGACGGAACGTACGAACTCACCGTCGACGGGAAACTCGTCGAGGACGGGGAGACGATCGAGAGCGACCATCGATACGGCGTGAACGAAACGCCCAGAGTAGAGGCACGCATCGTCGCCGCCGACGTTGGCCTTCGGTACCGGGCGGCGGATCTGACGTACGAGACCGAAATCAAGGTGGTTCCGGGTGAGACACATGACTGATCGCGGCGTCTCGACCGTCGTGAGCTACGTTCTCGTTTTGGGGATCGTCGCGTTGTTGGCGTCGACGCTCGTCGCCGGGTTCGCACCGCTCGTCACTACCCAACAACAGGGGACGGTCCACGCCACGCTGGAGGTGCTCGGGAACGACATCGCCGGGGACATCAACAGCGCCGATAGGCTCGTGACGGACGCCGGCGGGAACGGGACGGTCGAACTCCGGACCCGGCTTCCGGATCGCGTGGGCGGAAGCACGTACGAGATCGGGTTCCAAAACAGGACCGGCGAGCGCGACCCAGTCGGCTATCATTACGATATCGAACTTCGGAGCACCGAACCGGAGACGACCGCCACCGTTCGGGTCCGATCGAACCGACCGCTCGAGACCGAGCCGGCGACAGTTGAGGGCGGGACGCTCGAACTCAGGCTCGCCGACGACGGGGACGGAACGAAACTGGTGATACGGAATGTGTGACGACAGCCGTGCCCAAAGCGAGCTTCTCGGATTCGTTCTGATCTTCGCGGTCGTGATACTCACGATCGCGGTGGTGAGCGCAACCGGAGTCGTCGGTTTCAACAACGCCCAAGACTACCAACGGACCGCCAACACCGAGGGAGCCTTCACCGTACTGGCGAACAACGTCGAGGACGTAACACGGATGGGTGCCCCCAGCCGTGGCACCGAGATCGGGATAACCGGGGCCTCGCTGTCGGTCGAAACGGAGCGTTCGAGTATGGATATCGCGCTCGACGGGGAGACGCTGGAGCTCGAACCCGACGGCGAAACCGGCTCGGTCGTTTATGATTCGGGGACGGGGACGACACTCACCTACCGAAGCGGCGCGTTGATTCGCGAGGACGACGGGAGTTCGGTGCTGTTTCGAGAGCCCGGTTTCGTCATCACGGACGAGGAGGTGATCCTTCCGATCGTTCGTCTATCGCCGGCGGGGACGAGCGAGGTCGGCGGAACGTCGAACGTCGACGTCCGGACGATACATAACGGAACCGAGGTTCCCGTCGAAAGCGAGGCGGTGGACGACAACGTCACGATCGTCCTCGAAACCCCGCACGTCGATGTCTGGCAGCGGTACTTCGAGGGGTTCGACGGGGACGGACCGATCACGGACGTCGACCCCGATCCCGGTGCGGACACGGTCGAAGTCCGGATCGAAACCGACCGGCTCACCGTCACTGTCGATCGGATCACCACGACGTTCCGGTGAGCCGTTCGTCCGCCGACGAAGGGAGCTATACATAACCGAGAGATCAAAGGGCCGAATCGTCCCACGATCACCTGAACGTGCGTTCTACGGATATGCGAGGCGAGCGTCTCTGAGTCGTGCGGAAATCCTCGATTCCGCGAGTTAATGCAACGACGCTTCAGGATAGCCGCGGGACCCGTAGGCTCGCTCGATGGGGAGACGCCCCGCGTCCCGATCCGCTCGGCCCCGAGGCGGTTCAGGTTCGACGGGAAAATCGGGACGTAGTCCGCACCTCCGTTCCGCGCCTCTCGGGTCCGACAGACGGGGACGCGTCCGAGCCACGGAACACCGCAAAGCGGACTGTCACATCACGCTATCTTTCGGCTGACGTCGACGGTGACGTCGCTGGTCAGATCCAGATCGATCGCTTCCGGAAGCGCCTGTCCGCCCCGAAACTTCGGGATCGAGAGGCTGTTCGTTATTTTTCCGCTCCGGAGTTCCGTCGAGAGGTCGAAGACGACGTCGGCGAGATACTCGGTCCGGTCGCGCTGGTCGGGGACGCGACGGCCCTCCAGACAGTGAAGAAGCGTGAGACTCCCGGTCTCGGCCGTTCGGGTCTTCAGCTCATTAAAAAAGGTCCGGTAGGCGTCCACGCCTGTCTCCTCGAGCAGCCGGATCGGATCGACGATCAGCGTCCCGGTCTCCGGGAGCGTCCCGATCGCCGTTCTCGCCTCCGCGAGCGGGTCCTCGGCCGTGATCCGGTGGACGCTGACTCCGTCGGTCGACGTTCCCGTCCGCTCGAGGCCGTCGATCACGTCCGCTTCCGTCCGTTCGGTCGTGAGATACACCGTCGGTCGGACGGCAGCCATCTCGTACAGGAACAGTTCGGATTGACTGACCGGCGACGACAGAAGCGCGAGCACACTGCCCTGCGGGAGGCCGCCGTCGAGTTCCCGGTCCAAGACGTCGATCCCGGTCGAGAGCGCTTCGGTCATCGGTGACACGCCCCGTCGACTCGGTCAGGTCGGCTCGGAGCAGTAGCGTCGTGCGTCTGGAGCGACTGTGCTCTGAACTGTTGACACTGAATCATCATCGATGCGCGGACGGACGGCGTCGAACGTCGTAGTTATGGATGCGCTGTAAGCCGGGCGAGGCCGGTAAATCGCGTTTTGTCGCGGGAAACGGCTGTTTGTAGCGGCGTATAATCTCGATTACAAACCCCCATCGGTTTCATTGGCCTGATAACGCCGTCCGGGACAGTCGCACACGGTGGTGATGCGTCGGCAAGCGTGGACGACCCGGGGGGTGTAACGGAAAGAACCCAACCATGAAACTGAACGAACTGAAACAACTGTTCGCGGAAGACCGAGCCGTCTCGCCCGTCGTGGGCGTGGCGCTTTTGATCGCTATCACAGTAATCCTGGCCGCCGTTATCGGCGGTGTCGTCCTCGGGATCGGAACCGGCGGCGCGGAGACGCCGCAGGCGCAGCTGAGCGCTGATTTCGGTGATGATAACGTCACCATATCGCACAACGGCGGAGAACCCCTCGACGCGGACGAGGTCGTTGTGCTTGATGACACCAGCGATCCAACCGACGAGTTTGATGGACTCACCGCTGGTGAGAGTACTACCATTGACGTTGGCAATAGTGCGACCGTCATCTGGCAGGATCCCAACAGCGACAGCGAAACCGTCCTCGCGGAGTTCGAAGAGTAACGACCACGAAAACAGACTAGGACACCACATGAACCACACTACAGTCGGATCGGACGAGCGGGCGGTGTCGCCGGTCGTCGGCGCGGCGCTTTTGATCGGGATCACGGTGATTCTCGCATCCGTCATCGGCACCGTCGTCCTCGGTGTCGGGGTCGGACCGGCCGAGACCCCACAGGTGACGCTCTCGTTCGAAGTGACCGACGGCGGCGACGAGATCGCGTTGCGACACGAGGGCGGCGAGCCCCTCGACGCCGACGAGATCGTCGTGCTCGATGGGGACGGCTCGGAACTCGCCGGGCTCGACGAGGATCTGACCACCGGGGGACGACAGCCGATCGTCGACGATCCGGACGGTATCGATCGGGTAAGCGTCGTCTGGCAGGATCCGAAAAGCGACACCGAAAGCGTTCTCGCGACGTTCAGGCCCTAACGGAGCATCGAGTCGATCGAAACACACCTTCGAATTACTGCCCCGAAATAACGACATTCAGCCACTCAACCCATGGACGACGAGATATTTGATACGGACGACCGACGCACCGACCCACGCGACGACGAGCGCGGCGCTTCGGAGGTACTCGGCGTCGCGCTGTTGATCGGCATCGTCGTCTTGGGTACAGCGGCGGTCCTGCTGGTCGCCGGGCCGCAACTGGGTGCGGAACAAACGAACGCCGAGGTGAGCCAGGCGGAACAGTCGCTGACACAGTTCGACTCCGAGGCGGCGCGTGTCGCACGCGGCGGAACCGACACACAGCGGATCGATCTCGGGCTACGGGGCAACAGCGGGACGCTCGATGTCGAGGACGAGGCGGGACACATCACCGTCGAGTATGACTACTTTTTCGATCCCGACAACAGCACCGAGGTGATGAACACCTCGATGGGGACGCTGCGCTACGAGCGCGGCGATACGACGGTCGGGTATCAGGGAGGTGGCGTCTGGCGGAGCGACGGGGACGATTCGGTGATGGTCTCCCCGCCGGAGATCAGCTACCGGGACGGGACACTGACGATGCCGGTCGTCAAAACGACGCGGACGGGGAGCGTCCACAGCGACGTTTTGATCGCCCGCGGGGGGGCTACCGAACGGTTCCCGACGGAGAACAAGACAAACAGGATCGACGGCAATAACGCGATAACCGTCACCATAGAGAGCCGGTATTGTCGCGGTTGGGAGCAGTTCTTCGAAAGCGAAACCGAAGCGATCGTCGATGCTGATTGCGATCAGAACACGGTACAGGTCACCTTCATCGCGCTCCCGGTTGATTTCTCCCCGGAGGCCGGTGTTATCGCGACTTCCGGTCCGGGTGAGATCCGTCTCGAAGGGACCGGCGCCTACGTCGACAGCTACAATTCACCGGGGTACGGCGGAGGCAATTCGGACGGTGTCGTCAAGGCAGCCGGTGACGTCAACATGTTCGGGAGCTCCCAGATCGACGGTGACGTCAGATCGGGAAAGAACATAACCATCAACTCGGGAAGCGCCGAGATCGACGGGAACGCGAACTGGACGGAGCGGTTCGATCCGCACGACGAGGATTCGATAACGGGGGACGATTACCGGATCGACGGCATTTCCGAGATCCTGCCGATCAATCGTCTGGTATACGACAGGACGGACGAGTTGAGAGCGAGGAACGACAACGACGCGGCCGGAAAGAACGACGATCTGATCGACGGCGAGACGCTCGATATCGATGGCGGAGAGGCGACCCTCGAGACGGGTGAGTACTATCTCGACACGCTTCATCTCGAAGGTGAGACGCTGTATCTCGATACGACGGATGGGGACATCGCGATCGCCATCGAACGGTGGGTGAAACTCGATGAGAAAGGGAACCAGCCCAGTGAGATAATCGTCGAAGGCGACGGCAATGTTCGGTTCTTCGTAGCGAGCGAAGAGAAGACGAGCGTCGACAACATCCAGGGAGCCGCCGCCGCAGGCTTTGATGAGGGCCACTTCGTCGTCGAGAGTTCCGACGTGACGGGACTCGATAAAGAGTCGCCACGGTTCCAGGTGTTCGGTCCGGATAACTTCGTGGGAGCGATCGGCGGCGGCGGTCCCGAAGTGACTGCAGCTATCATCGCTCCGACGGGTGAATTCGGCCCCGGCAAGTTCTACGTGAAACATGGGGAGTTGTTCGGAGCGATCGTGACCGGGGAACTGACACTCGGCCAGGAGGGCAAGTTGCACTTCGATCGAGCACTGATAGACGAAGAGATACCGCTCGCGCCGAACGTTCCCCGGATCGAGTATCTGTATCTCACCGAAAACGAGATCGAGGTCGGAGAGCCGTAATCGACTGCTGTTGTACGAAGAAACACCGATCATGAACGGACTACAAACGATCAAGAGCCTGTTTACGCCCGACCGTATCGTACTCTACGAGTGCCGGCGGTGCGGTACCACCGTCGACTCCGAATCCGACCACTGCCCGTGCTGTGAACTCGATTCCATCACCCAGTACGTGATCCGGTGAGTTCTCACGGAGCCATCAGGGGGCTCCCCGTTCCGACACGGGTGAACGAAAAGATCCTTATACGGCGTCGTGTTACTCATCGCTGCGTGTCGGTGGCGAGCGGGGCGACGAACCGCGAGCCTCGATGTGAACGACACGAGCGCCGGTGGTCTAGTGGTAGGACCTGAGCCTTCCAAGCTCATGGCCCGGGTTCAAATCCCGGCCGGCGCACTCCGTGACGAACGGCCGTGAGGAACAACTGCGTCCGGAGGGATTCCGAACCCTGCCAGTCGCAGCGTCCGAACGGAGTGAGGGCGACCGTCTGGCTCCGGTTCAACCCCCGGCCGGCGCGTTTCCGTTGTGAGTACAGCGGGCGACGAAATCGCCAGAGGGGTTTACATCCTATCAGTCGCGCACAGTGAACGGAGCAAGCGGACACGTCCAGTTCTCGTTCAAATCCCGGCGACTGGGTTCCTTTCGGTCGTACCCGATCGGTGGACCGGAGTCGGGCCGAGGAAAGTACACTGCAGGAGTTCGAAGAATTGGCTTTGCTTTCGAAGCGGGTCCGGTTTGCTCACCAGTCCCGAGGGTTCAACTCGACATCGTCTCGCCGGACTCGGGGTCAGTTGCCGTCCGTGAATCGTCGATCGGCGGCGTCTCCGATTCGGCCTTGCTGAGCAGGGTTTTGAACTCGCTGGATCGTGCGGCGATGTAATCCATCGTTTCGCTGTCCGGCGTCTCGTCCTCGGCTTCGATCAGGTACGTCGTGATCACGACGGTTTTGACCCAGGGATCGAACAGACCGAAGTACGCGACGAGAACGAACGCACCGACGACGATCCAGCCGCCGATCTCAAGTGCCGGGGCGAGACCGCTGAGGACGCCCGCAAGCGGCACCAACAACAACGCGAGCACGAGCAGTGCCGCGTAGGATCCGAGGACGATGAGCAGCGTCGACCCGAGCACGGACTTCCAGGTTTTCCCGTAAAGGACGACGCCGTCGCGGGCGGCGGTCCAGTTCCCCTTGGATTCCTCGAGGAACATGTGAGCGATGATCGCCTGGTCGATGTAGGAGGCCGCGATCCCGACCGTTCGTTTGAAAATCGTCATGAGCTGTTGGATGCCCGGGACGAACCCGAAGGTGTTGCCGACGGAAGCGACGGTCCTGTTGAACTGCGTGATGACGCCTTTGAGCAGCATGTCGACGCCGAAGAGGACGCTGGCCTCGGTGAACCGATTGCGGACCTTCCGTTTGCCGAACCGGATCTGATTCGGCGGTATTTCGCCGGTATCGACGGCGTGGGCGATGACAGCGACGTGACCCGCGGTCACGAGATACAGGACGTATCGCCTGGCGAGGCGGAAAAACCCATAGAAGACGACGCCAGCGATGAGCAATCCAAGAAGCGCGATGCCACCCGAGAGGTCCCCGAGCGCAAAGAGGACGAACGCGATCGCCGCGAAATACACCACGGCGAGGAGAGTGAACGCGAGTCCGATCGCGAATCGGACGGCCACCCACGGGGTTGTTTTGAGGAAGATGCCGGTCGCTTTTCGGAAGTACAGAACCATGCAGAACGCAGTCCGTCGACGGGCTAAGTAATTATCATGCTACCATGCGGCAAGGTGTGCGAACTTCCCGGGCGTGGAGAGAAAGCCGTTCCTACCGGTTTTTATAATAAAGCCGTTCCTACCGGTCTTTATGATCGCCCGGCCTCGGCCCGCCGCCGAATTTCCTCGGCGCGTTCGGCGATCGCCTCGCGCTCGTCGTCGTCTTTGTTGTCCCAGTGTGAGTAGACGAGCCCCATCCGGTGGTTCGACCGGAGCGTGTCCTCGTTTCGGCCGAGAAAGTCCCAATACAGCGCGTTGAACGGACAGGCCCCGTCGCCAGTCGTCTTCGTTTTGTAGTACGGACAGCCCGAGCAGTGATCGCTCATCTTGTCGACGTAGTTCGCCGAGGCCGCGTAGGGTTTCGTCGAGAGCGTGTCGGTCCCGAACGTCCCCATACCGACGACGTTGGGCGTCGTCACCCAGTGGTAGGCGTCGACGTAGGCGGCGTGAAACCACTCGTTGAGTTGGCTGGGCTCGACGCCGTACGTCGTCGCGAAGTTCGAGAGAAGCATCAGCCGCTCGATGTGGTGGGAGTACCCGCGGCTCCTGACGCCGCCGATGACATCGGAGAGACACGCCATGTCGGTGTCACCGGTCCAAAAGAACGCCGGCAGATCCGCCGTCGCGTCGAGAGCGTTGGCCGACGCCATCCCGGGCTCGCGACGGTAGGCGTGGCGGACGAACTCCCGCCAGCCGAGGACCTGCCTGACGAATCCCTCGACGCTTTCGATCGGCGCCGAGCCGTTCTCGAAGGCGTCGATCGCCGCCTCGATGACTTCCGAGGGTTCGAGCAAGCCGACGTTGAGACTCGAGGACAGCAGGGCGTGGTTCATCGACCACTCCGAGTCCAGCATGGCGTCCTGGTAGGGGCCGAACTCGGGGAGTCGATCATCGATGAACGAATCAAGGGCGGCGAGCGCCTCCGACCGCGTCACCGGCCAGAAGAACGCTTCCGGATCGGCCCACCCCGTCCCGTACGGCGGGCCGTCGTACCCCTCATCGCCGTACTCCTCTGTGACCCACTCGACGACCTCGCGGGTCGTTTCGTCGGGATCGAACCGCGGCGGCTCCGGCGGGTCGTACCCCTCACCGGGAAACTCACGGTTCTCGTCGTCGAAGTTCCACTCGTCCCCGACCGGGTCACCCCCGGCCATCAGGTAGCCGGTCTCGCGGCGCATGTGCCGGTAGAACCCCTCGTGACGGTACGGCGGGTCGCCGTCGGCCCACTCGTCGAAGTCCTCGGGCGAGCACAGAAAGCGCGGATCCGTCCGGAATTCGACGGTGCCACCCCGCGATTCGATGTGGTCGCGAAGTCGCTCCGTCGCGCCGTGGGCGGACCGACGGGTCGTGACGAGGTGGTCGTTCGGGTGTGCGTCGAAGTGGGCATCGAAGCCGTCCGCGAACGTCCCCGCCGTCCGATACTCGACCTCGTAGCCGTCGGCCCGGAGTTCGTCCCTGAAATGCCGCATCGCGCTGAACACGAGCGTCAGTTTGTGTGGGTGGTACGGCTTTCGGCGGGCGAACTCGTGGGCCTCGATCATGAGGACGGTTGCGTCGGTATCGGCGTCGGCGAGTGGTCCGGATCGGGTGAGACAGTCCCCGAGAATGAGTACAGTCATCGTGGTGGATTCGGGCCGGTCAGCCGACCCGCTGTAAGGTGATATGGCCCGAGAGATAAAAAATCCATACACCGATTTGAAGCGTCTCGGGGCCGTTTTCCGCTGTTCTACCGGATCCTGATCGTGAGCCGTTGACATGACTCAACGGGA
>CAZOFL010000051.1:0-7515 GCA_964579035.1 uncultured Natronomonas sp.
TCGCCGCCGATCCCGCGGTCGCTCGCGACACCGAACCGCCGCAACTCCGCCTCGAGGGGGAAGCGATCGGGATCTACGACCTCTCGCCGCCGGCGGTCGTTGCAGCCGCCGAGGCTGTCGCCGAAAGCGAGGCGGATACTCTTATAAAAACCGCCGCCGGCTACGTCGAGCGGGATCTCGACGACGGGGCGGCGACGAGCCCGTTTGTGACGCTCACGCTGGATTACATGAGCGATCCGACGCCGATCGTACGACAGCGGCTCAAAGAGCACGTCGAACGGCGGGAAACGCGGGAGTCGGACGTCGAGGGGCTATTTAAATAAGTCCCCTCACATCCGTTAAGAGACGTTCTCTTCGCCGTCCCACTCCGCGGAGTTATCCTTCGGCTCGTAGCCCAAGACCTCCTTTGCCCGTTCTAGGGAGTAGTACTTCCGGTCGTTATCGGAGATGCCGTAGACGATCTCGTAGTCGTAGTCGGCCTCCAACGCACACTCGTGGATGTGGGCACAGTCCCGATAGGAGAGCCACATCGCTTGCCCGCGCTCGTAGTCGATCGGCGGGTGGTTCCGGGTGAGGTTACCGATCCGGATGTTGCAGACGTCGATGCCGTACTCGTCGTGGTAGTACCGGCCGATCGTCTCGCCGGCGGCCTTCGATATCCCGTAGTGGTTGCCGGGGCGGGGGAGTTCGGTCCCGTCGAGGCGAAACTCGTCGTCGGTCCGGTAGAGGTCGGGTTTTCGCTCCGTCTCGAAGTGGCCGACCGCGTGGTTCGAAGAGGCGAAGACGAACGTCTCGATATCGGCGTCGATCGCGGCGTCGTACAGCACCTTCGTCCCGTGAATGTTGTTTTGAAGCACCGAGTCCCACGGGGCGTCCCGTCGGGGGTCGCCGGCGAGGTGGATCACCGCGCCGACATCCTCGCATGCCTCCGCGACGAGGGCCTCGTCGGTGACGTCGCCGACGAGATACGGGCCCTCGGGATCGAACGGCGGCGGGTTGTGAAACAGGTATCGCCACTCGTAGTCGTCGGCCAGCCCCTCCCGGATGGCCGTCCCGACCGACCCCTTGGCCCCGGTGAGCAGTACGGTCTGGTCCATATGGATACGAAAACGCGGGAGCCGGGTAAGAAACGTGCGGTTCGCGACCGGAGGCGTCGTTCCGCCGGCGTTTCACCGGGCACTTCGGAAACCTTCTTTGCCGCCCTGGACGACGCACCGTGTATGTTCAAGGGGTACCGCGTCGGATCGATCGCCGGGATCCCGATCAAACTCGACGTCACCCTGCTTTTGATCCTCCCCGTGTTCGCCTACCTCATCGGCAACGGGATGGCCGATGCGGCCGGCGCGCTTAACGCCGCGTTCGGCGCCGGCTTCGACGTTGAGCGCCTGAGCCGTGGGGTGACTCCGTGGCTGCTCGGCTCCGTCGCGGCCGTCGGGCTGTTCGTCTGCGTGCTCCTCCACGAGTTGGGCCACGCCGCCGTCGCCCGGCGGTACGGGTACGGCATCGAATCGATCACGCTGTGGCTGCTCGGCGGCCTCGCCCGCCCCGAGGAGCGGCCGAACCGCTGGAACCACGAGCTGTGGATCGCGCTGGGCGGCCCGGTGGTCAGCGTCGCCCTCGGGATCGGGTGTTTCCTGGCGTTTCAGATCGCCCCCTCCGATCCGGTTCGGTTCGTCCTCGGCTATCTGGCGCTTTTGAACGTCGCGCTCGCCGGGTTCAACATGGTACCGGCGTTTCCCCTCGACGGCGGCCGGGTGCTCAGGGCGCTTCTCGGCCGGAACCGATCCCACGCCGCGGCCACCGAACGCGCCGTTTCGGTCGGGAAGTTCTTCGCGGTCGTGTTGGGCCTCCTCGGCGTGGCCGCGTTCAACCCCCTGCTCATCGCCATCGCTTTTTTCGTCTACATCGCCGCGGCGGCCGAAGGGCGGCAGACGGCCCTGCGGGCGACGTTCGAGGGCGTCAGCGTCGCCGACGTGATGACGCCGGCCGAAAAGGTCCGGACCGTCGATCCGGATCGCTCCATCGAGGGGGTGTTGGACCGGATGTTCCGCGAGCGCCACACCGGCTACCCCGTCGTCGACGACGGCCGCCTCGTCGGCATCGTCACGCTCGAGGACGTCCGCGCCGTCGATCCGGGCGCCCGGTCGACGGCGACCGTCGCGGCGGTCATGAGCACGGACCTCGAAACCGTCACCCCGAAAAGCGAGGCCATCGAGGCGATGCACCGGCTCGGACGCGACGACATCGGCCGGCTCGTCGTCGTCGACGCGACCGGATCGCTCGCCGGTATCGTGACCCGCTCGGATCTGGTCGCGGCGATGAACGTCATTCGCGAACGTCGCTCGGGGGGCGAGACGTCGCTCCCGGAGTGAGCGCCTCAGCGTCCCTCGAACTCCGGCTCTCGATCGGCGGCGAAGGCGGCGATCCCCTCACCGAAGTCCTCGGTCTCGACCATCCGCTCTTGGGTGCGCGCCTCGTCCTGCAGCGTCTCCCCGAGCGGTCGGTCGTGGCTCCGATAGACGAGCCGCTTCGTCTCGCCGAGCGCCAGCGTCGGCCGACTGGCGAGCCGATCGACCCGATCGTCGACGGCGGCGTCGAACCCCTCCGCCGGAAGGGCCTCGGTTACGATCCCGTCTTCGGCGGCGGTTTCGGCGCCGACCCGGTCGCCGAAGGCGAGCAACTCCATCGCACGGCGGATACCGACCAACCGGGGGAGGACGTACGTCGCGCCGGTGTCGGGCGCGAGCCCGATGTTAGTAAAGCCCCACTGGAAGAAGGCGTCCTCGTCGGCGTAGACGAAATCGCACGCGGTCGCGATCGAGGCACCGGCTCCGACGGCCGGACCGCGGACGCGTGCAACGGTCGGTTTCTCCATCCGAAGCAATCGCCTGACGATCGCGTTCAGCCCGATTTCGAGCTCCCCGGCGGGGCTCAGCCCACCCATGTCGCCGGCCAGGTCCAGCCCCGAACAGAACGCCTCGCCGTCGCCCGTCACGACGACACACCGGATCGAATCGTCGTGAGCGAGGTCGTTGACGTGGCCGGCCATCGTCTCGGCGGCCGGCGCGTCGATGGCGTTCTTTCGCTCGGGGTTCGATATCGTGATCGTCGCGACGGGCGGGTCCCGTGTGCAGTCGACTCCCATACCGGAAGCCGCCGCGCCAGTGACTTGACCCTGTCCGTCCGGACCGTCACCGCCAGTGCTTGAAGATGAGTCGCTTGATGTCGTCTTTCGTCCGAACCCCCGTCGTGGAGCCGTCGGGGAGGTCGACCTCGTAGGGTTCGTCGCCGGCCGACTCGCGCCACCGATCCTCGTGGGCGTCGAGCAGGCTCATCGCTTCCTTGAGCGCGTTCTCGGGTGTCCCCTGTGCGGTGGAACTGTCGGATCCAACTTCGGTACCGTCCTCGCCGTCCGGCCCCCCGGTGGCCGATCCGGAGTCACCCGCCCCGATGGCCGCCGCGGACGCCGCGATATCGGCCGCCTGCTCGGCGCTGACTCCCTTTATTTCGGCGAGCGCCTCGGGATCGGCCGCCGCGACACGGCCGACGGAGTGGAACCCGGCGTCGACGAGTGCTTCGGCGGTCGCATCGCCGACTCCATCGATGGCTGTCAACGCGTCGGTGTCGACGGCTGCCGGCGGGACGTCCGTCTCGGCGGCCTCCGGTGGCGTGTACGTATCGAGCAGATATCGGATCGCGTCCGTCCGTCGCACGGTCCCGTACTCGCCGACGTAGGTGGCTTCGAGTTCCTCGCGTATCGCTTCGAGCCGTTCGAGTTGCGCCTCGGAGATGGACAGTTCGGGCATGCTCGAACGTGGGCGCGCCTGTCGGCAATAAGCTATCGGCACGGACGGGTCGACGAACGGGCTCGATCGACTCGGGGAGGGCGATTTATGCGGGTGGAGGCCCTGATGTCGGTATGGATGCGGGCGACGCCACGGGTTCGGTCGACGATGACGAGGTGGATCGGGAGCCCCCTGCTGACGGGATCGTCAGCATCCGGGGGGCGCTCGTCGGGCTCGGGTTCATCTGGCTTACCGCGGTGTTTCTCTTCGGCGCGATGGGGGCCGCGGTGTACGCCGTAACGGCGTCGACGGGCTATCTGCTCGTCGCAATCGCAGCCGCAGCGCTGGCAGTGGCGGCCGGCTCGGCATCGCTCCGGACGTTCGGGTATCGGTGATCAGCCGTCCTCGCTCACGCGCACGGTGAGGACGGGAATCCCGGCCGAGCGGACGACGCGCTCGGTGACACTCCCGAGCAGATACCGGTCGAGCCCGCTCCGACCGTGGGTTCCCATCACGATACAGTCGATCCCCGCCTCGTCGGCGTACTCGAGGATGGCCCGATGCGGCGTACCGTCCTCGATGACGGTCTCGATGTCGATCCCCGCCTCGTCGGCGCGATCGCGGATGTCCTCAACCGCGTCCGTGCCGATCTGCCGAAGTCGTTCCTCGATCTGTCCGTCCATCATCTCCGGGGCGTAGGGCATCTCCTCGACGACGAAGAGGACGTGGAGTTCCGCACCCGTCTCCGCGGCGAGGGCGATCGCCTGCGTGACTGCTCGGCTGTTCCCTTTGCTGCCGTCGGTGGGGAGGAGGATTCGGTCGTACATGTCCGAAGATTCGTCGCCTCGTATAAAGAGCTACCCCAGGATGGTATGGGGTGCGATCGAACGACGGCGCTGACGCGAATCAGGCGAGCAACTCGGCGTGTTTCTCACGGAGCTTCGATAGCTTGGGGTTTATATTGATCGTACAGTAGGCGTCGTTGGGGTTCTTCTCGAAAAAGACTGTATTGCGTACCAAAATACTATTGCACCCCGGATTGATGTAAGTGTATGGCGCGAGACTATCCGCAGCAATACGCCGACACGAGAGAACGGGTTGAAGAACACAAAGACGGCGGAGAATATGAAGTGTGGAATGGCCGCACGAAAGAATTCCCACCATACAAAGACCCGAACGACGCGGATAGAATCCTCCGAATGGCAAACGCCTATGAGGAAGATAATATGCTTGAGGACACGCCTGAGGGCCAGAAAACAAAGTCTGTGACGACACTCAAGAACTACTTATCCGGCTTAAAGAAGATCGCCCCTCACGCGGCACTTACTGACACCTCTCCTGACGAACTAAATGCGCTTATGCAGGCGTTTTACGACGGTGACGTTGATAATGTGAAGGATGATGGTCTCTCGAAGGGTTCAATCCGAATCTATCAAAACGCCCTCCGTCAATTCTACCATGTCTTTGACGACGTGGGGATTGATCCCGAGGACATCAAGCTATTCACAAGCGAACACAAGGGGGTTGATCCGGCGGATATGCTCACCCGTGATGAGATACAAGCGATTCGGAACGCCGCTGACTGTCAGCGTGACCGAGCATTATTTGATTTTCTACTCTATACCGGCCAACGAAATACGGCTACCCGGACGCTTCGAATTAAGGATTTAGACTTAGAGAACGAACGGTTCCGATTGAATGATAGTGTTGATGGACTCAAGGCGGCCGAAGAAAACGGGAAGTGGCGCGATCTGCTCTTATCCGCTGCGACTGTGAAGGATTATCTCGATACGGAACACCCAGCCCCGGAAGATCCCGATGCCTACGTATTTGTTGGTCGGCCAAAATATGCTGGCCCCGATCCGTATACGATGCTTGACCCCACGACCATCGGAGCGATTATCGGACGGTTAGCTGACCGAGCAGCCGAGAAAGAACCGGCACTTGAGAGTAAACCAACACACCCGCACGCACTACGGCATAATTTTGTGACAATTGCCCTCCGGCGTGGAATGGATGAATCGGCCATTAAGCATCAAATCGGCCACGCACCGGACAGTAGCGTGATGGAATCGACGTATGCACACCTCAAGGATAGTGACCATATCCGTGAAGCGCGTGATGCGTTCAACTTAGAAACTGAGGAAGCCGAAAGCGAACTTACACCGGAAGTATGCCCCCGGTGTGGTGACAATCCACCGGCCAACGCAAAACTCTGCCCGTGGTGTGGACTCGAATTTACGCCCGACGCAAAGGAGTTGCTGAAAGAAGCCGACGACGACGTGAGAGATTCCTACAAGGAGGCCGGGAATATGGAACAGGTTGAGAAAGTACAATTGCTTGATGAACTAGTTGACGACGCGAAGGACGATCCCGAGTTGAAAGCGGCACTGATTGAGAAGTTGCAAGAATAGTCCTATCGTGAATAAAGCTAAGTTATAAGTCTGGTTAACCCACCGTTAAGATTAACATAATGTCGATGGGTGGAAATCAAGAATTAGCGCGTAATATTGCTTCGGCTATTGAAGACTGGACTCCATCGGAAGCCTATGGTCACGAGTCAAAATTCCAAAACGAACTACAAACATATCTTGATGAACGGTTGAACTCGGGAAGCAATCTAATGGGACCGACTGGGGATATTGTAATTGAACGGGAACACGGGAATGTTAACGGCGACGTTGTGGTGAACGGCGATATTGGAATTGAGATGAAACGCGACTTAGAGAATAGGCAAACGAAGAAACTCCGGGGGCAAATCGAAGAATATCAGCAAGAATATACGCACGTAATCGCCCTTGCCTGTGGAATTGAAGATATGGACGGGTGGCGGAAACTCAAGAACGATTACGAGAACCAAGGCGGGTTAGGAATGGACCCAAATAGTGCCCCAGTGAAATTTATTCACAAGCGTAAAGAAAACTACGGGACCGGAGCTTCGGCAGGCGACTATGAGCAATCAGGAGTTGGCGGACAAGGCGGCAACGGAGCAGATGAGTTTGCTGAAATGATTGAGGATGGAATAAAAGGGTATCAATCACTGACCGGCGACGGCCCTATGAACTCGGGTGAGGCAACGGTAGCCGTTGCCAGAGCCGTGTTTATTATTGGATTCCTGTTAGCTGTCCTTGGCATTATCGTGTTCAATTTCATTCTGTAGATTAGAAACTCATTGAGCAGCATCTAAGCGAGCTGCTTGAGAAACTGCAAGAATAGCACCCCACTATTTTCACTGGACAAACATTTACACGGCTGCATAGCGTAGCCGTACGTAACACGGGAACAACACGGGAATAAGACACATCCTACGGCCGTGTCTGGACCCGAACTGTCCGATATCACGACACTACTCAACCACACAGCAATTATACTCATCGACAGAGGTATTGATAGATCCCCGGCGGATTGATTGTTTCGAGTGCTGATCGAATTCCGGCTCTGAGCTCATCAACTGAGCCGAAGTATCTATTCCCGAGTGCTGATCTCAGCTGTCGACGACGACGCGACGGGGGAAGCCGCCACGGAGGGAAGCCATGCCTAAGTTGTTCCCTTCAATTATCCCGGAACGCCACGAAGACGACGACGCCAAAGACTCGATTATGAAGACGCTGGGGGCGTACGACGACGACGATACAGACGGCGACGACAACGACGGTGAGTGATATGGACCAGCCGACGTGGGATAGCGTGAAAGAGACCGCCACAGAGACCGCCCAGAGTGCCGCCCAGA
>CAZOFL010000051.1:7615-16157 GCA_964579035.1 uncultured Natronomonas sp.
CCGCCCAGAGTGCCGCCCAGACCGCCAAGCAAGCGGTGCCGGGGTTATCCACCTTCGAGTGCAAGCACCGCGGCACAGCGTGTACAGCGGGCTATGCGTACGATGCAGTCGAAGGGGCGTTTCACGAAGGCCGGGGCGGGGAACGGCCGGCGTGGATTTGTGAGAACGACGATTGTGGTGCCAAATTCAGACGAGAATCGAGCAGCGGCATTCTGGTACTGCGCGACTAACACCCCACCTGTTAGCCGATCCCGATTATTCTTTTTTTATCAAATCGGCGTGTTTTTCTCGAAGCTTCTGTAATTTTGGGACGATATTGACGGAGCAGTAGGCGTCAGTAGTATTTCCATCTGCAGTACGTTGTTTCTCGAAATAGTCCTGATGGTGCTCCTCGGCCGGATAGAACGTCTCGAGCGGCTCGACCTCGGTGACTATCTCGTCGTCGTACAGCGGCTGGAGCGCCTCGATGACGCGCTCGACCACTCCGCGTTGGTCGTCGTCGTGGTAGTAGACGGCCGATCGGTACTGGCTCCCGACGTCGGGGCCCTCGCGGTTCAGCGTCGTCGGCGTGTGGACGGTAAAGAACACTTCGAGCAGATCCCGGTAGCTGATGACGCCGGGATCGAACTCGACCTGGACGACCTCGGCGTGGCCGGTCGTGCCGCGGCAGACTGCTTTATAACTGGGGTCCTCGACGTGCCCCCCAGCGTAGCCGGAGGTGACCGATCGGACGCCGTCGAGTTCTTTTAATACGGCTTCGACGCACCAGAAACAGCCGCCGCCGAGCGTTGCGGTCTCTCGAGCTGAGTCGGACGGGTCTGACATATCCACTCTTGGGGTTCGAACGGCTTGAAACGTGGTGTGACGGCCGGCCTCACCGCCGACCGAACAGCCGCTCGAGGAGCGAGCGCTCGTCCGGCCGCTCGACCACGAGCACCGACGTGTCGGGAGCCTCCAACACCGAGAGCGTGGGTGAACCGCCGACGAGTACGGGCTGTCGGACGCGACGTTGCGGATCGAGACCGGCGACGCCGAGGCGGGCATCGCCCGCGCCGCCACCGACGCGACCATGCTCGTCATCGGAGCGACCGAACGGGGTCGCTCTCGCGACCCGCTCGTGTTGGACGTCCCCTGCGATGTCGAGTGTTCGGTCCTGTTGGCCGAGAGGAAACACGAACGCGGGATCCGGGAACGATCGTTCGGCTCCGGCGACGGGGATTCGCTGGAAGGCGTCGGACCCGACGAGTGAGACCGATCAGGAGGTCGTAAAGCCGGCGTCACCGTCGTACTCCTCTAGGACCCACTCCAGTTCCTCGATGGCCCGGAGGACGGCCACCTCGGCGGTGTCCTCGAACTCCGAGGACGGCGGGTCGTAGCTGTCGTACTCCGCTTCCAGTTCCTCGATCCGCTCGCGGATTTCGGCTTCCGTGCGCATGTTCGGAGTGACCACCGGAACCCTCTTTTCGCTTGCGGCACGCTCGGGGCTGCCGCCGGCACAACGACAAAGCCGCTGGAGGCCGAAGACAGGGTATGGAACGTAAAATTCCGCAGACGGACGAGGAGTGGCGCGACGTCCTCACCGACGAGGAGTACCGGATCCTCCGTGAACAGGGGACCGAACCGAAGTTCTCCGGCGACTACCTCGGAAAGCACGACGACGGCACGTATCGGTGTGCGGGCTGTGACGCCGAACTGTTCGACTCGGGGACGAAGTTCGACTCGAACTCCGGGTGGCCATCCTTTTACGACGCGAAGGAGGGAGCGGTCAAACTCCGCGAGGACAGAAGCCACGGTATGGTCCGGACGGAGGTCGTCTGTGCACGGTGTGAGGGCCACCTCGGCCACGTCTTCGACGACGGCCCCGACCCGACCGGCAAACGCTACTGTATGAACTCCGTCGCCCTCGAGTTCGACGGCGCGGAGTGATTCGGGCCGTCGGGACGACCAGCGACCAGCGACCAGCCGCGATGCCTCCGGCTTCGCCAACCACCGATCCCGAACGCCCACCGGGCGCCGGGCGACGTTTGGCAACCCTAAAATAAACAGACCGACAAGAGCCGATACGAATGGCTACCAACGACGGACCCGGGCTGACGCGTCGCGGCCTCTTCCGCGTCGGAACGGGCGCGGCCGCGGCGGCGCTCGCAACGGGGGCGGCCCACCCGACTTACGCACAGGAGGAGTTCGATTACGACGGCTGGTTCGACGACGCGATGAACTTCGAGGGGACGATCGACATGACCGGCGAGGACGAGGTGACAGTCGAAGTCGGTGCCGGCGACGTCGGCCTCGCGTTCGGCCCGGCGGCGATCCACGTCGACCCCGGCACGACGGTCGTCTTCGAGTGGACCGGTGAGGGCGGCGGCCACAACGTCGTCGAGCAGGAGACCGGCGATCGATACGAGAGCGAGCGTACCGAGGAAGCCGGCACGACCTACGAGGTCACATACGAGACCGACGGCATCTCGAAATACGTCTGTGTGCCGCACATCGGCAACGGGATGGTCGGCGCGGTGGCGGTCGGCAGCGGCGAGGGCGTCCCGGAGATCTCCGAGGGCGAGACCCTCATCGGCGGCCCCGACGACGGCGGCGGAGACGAGGACGCCCCGCCGGCGATGGAGGGCAACAACAGCGTCTTAGCGCTGTTCGGGCTGTCGGCCGTCGTCGCGCTGTTGTCGCCGTTTGCGGTCGTCTTTTTGATGCGACGCAACGAGAACGAGCGCGCGTAGCCGGTCCAACGGTAGTGCGTCGTCGACGGCGATTTACCCGGATCGATTTATATTAGCGGCCGCAACGGAGGGGCATGACCGGACTTGCGCTCGACGCCGAACAACTCGACCGGTACTCGAGACACATCATCATGGACGATGTCGGCCCCGCCGGGCAAAAGCGGCTGCTCGACTCGAACGTTCTCTGTATCGGGGCCGGCGGCCTCGGGTCGCCGATCATCCAGTATCTGGCGGCGGCCGGCGTCGGCACGATCGGGATCGCCGACGACGACGTCGTCGAGCGCTCGAACCTCCAGCGGCAGGTCATCCACGGCGACCCGGATATCGGCCGCCCGAAAGCCGAGTCGGCCCGTGAGTTCGTCGAGCGCCAGAACCCCGATGTGACCGTCAACACCCACGAACACAGGGTCGAACCCGACAACATCGGGGGTTTGCTTGACCAATACGACATCGTCGTCGACGGTTCGGACAACTTCGCCACCCGGTATCTCGTCAACGACGCCTGCACGCTCGCGGGCGTCCCGTTCGCCCACGGCGCGATCCTCCGCTTCGAGGGGCAGATCACGACGTTCGAGGCCAACGACGGCGGCCCCTGCTATCGGTGTCTGTTCCCGGAGGCGCCCGAACCCGGGACGGTCCCCGACTGCGCGACGGCGGGCGTGTTAGGGGTGCTTCCGGGGACTGTCGGCTGTATGCAGGCGACGGAAACCGTCAAACTCTGTCTGGAGTACGGCGAAACCCTCGACGGCCGGATGATCTTCTACGACGCCGCCGACATGACGTTCCAGGAGGTGCGCATCGAACCGCGACCCGACTGCCCGATCTGTGGCTCCGACGGGATCGAATCGATTCACGAGGTCGAGTACGAGGAGACCTGCACGATCTAATCGTCCGCCGGGCCGAGAGCCGGTCGCCGCCGTTCGTCCGCACTCGCCCGACGGTGTCTGACGATCCGATCGATAACGTCGGGGTCGGCGTCGAGCGTCGAGCGAACCCGATCGGGGCTCCACCCGAAGTCGACGAGCCGATACAGCACTCGATCGACCGTTTCGGTCGGGGCGTCGACCCCGTGGCGCCCGGTCCCGTCGGGGTACTGCCCGACCGTCGGTCGCGGGTCCGTGACGAACGCCGGGAGGTCCAGCGCCGCCGTGAGGGCCTCCGTTTCGGTTCCATAGAGGGTACCGAGCGGGAGGATGTCCGCCCCCTCGCCGCGTTTCGCGATCGAGCCGAGCAACAGCCCCGTCCGGGTCGCCGAGCCGACGACCAGCCCGCCCGTCGCGTCCGCGGCCAGACGCGCCATCGTCATCCGAAGCCGGGCGACGAGGTCGTCGCGGACGACCGGATCGCCGTGAAAATCGACCCAGTCGGGGGACATATCGGCGAAACTCATCACCAGCGGCTGGAGGTGGATCGTGTCCGTCTCGATGTTCAGCGCCTCGGCGATGGCCTCGGCGTCCTGTGCGTTTCTCGATCCGAGTTTGCTACTCGGGAGGACGAGCCCATAGACCCGTTCGGGACCGAGCGCCTCGACGGCGAGTGTCGCGACGGCGCTGGATTCGGCCCCGCCGTCCAGAACGACGACGATACCGGTCGCGTCCGCGTCGGCGACTGCAGCGGCGATGAAGGAGACACACCGCTCGCGCAGTTCGGGGCCGTCCCGACTGAACGGGTCGGGCGACCCCGGGATCGTGTCGGTCATCGTCGTCGATCAGCCGGCGGTGCCGTCGGCGCTCGCGTTGCATCTATCATGTGTACGAACACTCAGTTCGAGAAGAATAAGTGTTGGCTATGAGTGTGTTATTACTCTTTTTATATTCATATGTCCACCAAACAGCGGACATACACCGACTCACGTTTCCAACCGCCACGTCGCGGTGGCCGGAATCAAAGCGGGATCACGAGCGTCCGACGGTCTGTTTCCGTGATGACGTCCTGTGAGACGCTGCCGAGCATCCGCCGCTCGTGGCCGTCAGCGCCCCGGGTGCCCATTACGATGAGGTCGGCGTCGATCTCCTCGGCGTACGCGAGGATCTCCTCGCCGGGGCGGCCACGCCGGACGGTCGTGTCGCTTTCGAGTTCGGCCTCGGTTGCGGCGGCCGCGACGCGTTCGACCGCTCGTTCGGCGTTGGCGGTGAGTTCCTCGTCGACGGCGTCGGTCAGCCCCGCCTCGAGCGTGAGGAACACGCCGCGGTCGATGACCGAGAGCGCGTGGACGGTCGCCCCTCGCTGCGTCGCGGTGTCGACGGCCGCGTCGATAACCGCGTCCATCTGTTCGCCGCCGTCGGTCGGAACGAGAATGTCGTCGTACATCGGGTTCGTTCCGACGTTGCTACCGGGAGTAGTAAACGCGTTCGGATGCCGGTCGCCACCGTCGAGCCCCGCTCCGGATCCGGCACAAAAGATAGGTGGCTGCCCGGGAGACATCAACGCATGTACGACAGCATCCTCCTGCCGACCGACGCCAGCGCGGGTATGGACCGGGCGATCGAACACGCGATCGACGCCGCGACACAGTACGACGCCACCCTGCACGTCCTCTACGTCGTCGATGCGGACACGTACGGCTCCTACTCCGGTGACGAGTACGTCCACGAGTTCGAGGGACTGGAGAGTGCGCTCGAACAGGCGGGCGAGGAGGCGATCGAGGAGATCGTCGCGGCGGCCGACGCCGCCGGGATCGAAACCGAAACCGTCCTCAGACACGGCGTTCCCCACGAGGAGATCCTCGCGTACGCCGACGAGGTCGATATCGGGCTCACGGTTATCGGCTCGAAGCACCGTTCCGGGGAGTACCGGCGGCTGCTCGGCAGCGTCGCCGAACGGGTCGCCCGCATGGCCGAGCGGCCGGTGACCGTCGTCAAGACGCCGGTCGAGCGTTGAGATCCCCCCGCGAGGGTCATCCGCAAGGGCTAGTCCATCGAATCTGTCAACCGTCGAACCGTCTCGACGATATCGGCGACGTCGCGCCGCTGTGCCCGATTCGCGTCCGCGATCTCATCGACACCGTCGGTGAGTGACTCCGATTGCTCGGCGAGTTCGTCGACCATGCTCGTGATCTCCTCCGTGCTCGCGGCCTGCTCGTCCATCGCCCCGGAGACCTCCCGGATCCCGTCGGTCGCGTTCTCGATCGCGATCGCGATCTCTTCGAGCCGTTCGAGGACCGCCGTCACCTCCGTCGCCGAGTCGTCGATCGCGTCGTTCGTGGTCTCGAGGCTCTCGACCGTCTCGAGGGCGTCGTCTTGGATCTCCGAGATCATATCGTCGATGCGACTCGCCTGCTGTTGTGACTTCTCGGCGAGCGATTTCACCTCGTCGGCGACGACCGCGAACCCGGCCCCGGCCTCGCCGGCGCGGGCGGCCTCTATCGAGGCGTTCAACGCGAGGAGGTTCGTCTGCTCGGCGATGTCGTCGATCACGTCGACGACCTCGTCGATCTCCTCGACGCGCTCGTGGAGGCGCTCTACGTCGTCGGTGACGTCGGCCGCCGACTCGGTCACCGAATCCATCGTCCCGATCGCGTCCTCGGCGGATCGACGCCCCGCCGCGGCGAGTTCGTCCGCCCGCTCGCTGCGGGCCGCGACGTCGTCCGTCGTCGCCGCGACTTCCTCGATCGTCGCGCTGACGTTGCCGATCTCGCTTGCCACCTGCTCGGCGCTTTCGGCACCCGCTTCGGCGACCTCGGCGATCCGTTCGGTGCTTTCGACGATCCGCTCGGAGCCGCTCTGGAGGTTCTCGATCGGGTTTTCGATCCCCTCTCGGACCTCCCGCTGGAGCTGCGATCGCTTCTCGAGTTGGGACTGGACTCGCTCGTTGTACGAGTGAATGTACGTGTCCACCGCCACTTGCTGGTCGAGGTTCATTAGTTTCAGTACCGAACACAGCCGATCGAGCGCCTCGTCGACCGCCCGGTCGACCGCCGCCCCACCCGCGCCGTGATCGCTTTCCGACTCGGCCGTTGTCGCCGTTCGAAACTCGCGTTTGATATCCTCACCGATCGCCTCGGCGAGCCCCTCGTAGTAGACCGTGTAGGCGCCGAGATACAGCTTCGGCCCCATATCGAGCATGTCGTGGATCTTGCCCACGCGGGCGCGCCGGTCGAAGTACGACTGCCCGTACTCCCCACGGCCCAGATCGAGGAGATACTCCCGCTGTGTTCGTTCTAGTGCTTCGATCGGCTTCGAGGAGGACTCAAGCACTGCGACGGCGTCGACGTGCGACCCGAGATGCTCATAAAAGTCATCCACGAGGTCATCGGCGACACGCTCGAACGTCCCCGACATCGCCTCCAGTCGCGCGACGTCGTCGTCGCCGAACTGTGTGAACGCCCGTCGGTTGCCGATCTCCTCGCCGTCGATACCGATGTCCGCGGTGAGCGACGCGCCGTCAACTACTCCTCTCGACTCGGCGTCTACTTTGTATGTCGTCTCCAGACTCATCGTTTTCCGGGTGGACCTCGCCCGACGGCGGAATTAAATCCGCCGGCAAAATCGTCCGGTGAAACGGGTCCCGACAGGATCAGGCTGGCCGAATCGGTTCGGCCTCGAACCGATCGCCACGCCACCGCCAGCTTCCGATCCCCTCGCCGTCGGCCAGCGAGACGATGACGTAGGAGTAGCCGGGCCAGGCCGCCAGTCGTGAATCGACCCCGCTCGGTTCGAGCGGTCCGCGGGGGTGGGAATGATAGAATCCGACGACGTCGAACCCGTCGCTGTCGACCGTTTCGAGCAGTTCGATCTCCTCTTCGGGCGCGATTTCGTAGCGCGTCTCGGGAGTTTCGGCGGCGTTTTCGGCCCGGTAGACGGTTTCGGCGGTCGACGTGTCGCCGTGGGTCCCGGCCACGACGCCGACGACTTCCTCGGGTGTGCCTTCCCGGGCGTGATCGATAATCGACTCCCGCACCGACTGGGGGAGTTCGATCGTCATCCCGACAGCTCCGACAGCGGGCGGGCCATCCACGGCTCCGGGGCCTCGAAGGAGTCCGGCTGGATCAACGCCGCGAGGGTCTCAAGCGTCTCGACGACGCGCGGTCCGGGGCGGTTCATCAGGTGGTGGCCGTCGATGGCGTAGACGCGGTTCATCCGGACGGCCCGCAGGCCCGACCACCCCGGCCGACCCGTCAGGTCGCCGCGGTTCTCCGCGGTCTGTCCGAGCCCGAACCCACAGGGTGCGGCGACGAGGATGTCGGGGTCGTACTCGCGGACCTCGGCCCACTCGCGCGGCTTCGAGGCGTCGCCGGGGGCCGCGAGGCCGTACTCGCCGCCGGCGAGGTCGACGAGTTCGGGGACCCAGTGGCCGGCGACCATCGTCGGATCGAGCCAATCGAGGACGGCAACCTCGGGGGCGATCGGGCTTTCGGCCGCCGCCGTCGCGACGCGATCGATCCGCGACCGGAGGTCGTCGACGAGTTCGGCCGCCCGGTCCGCACGACCGAGTACCTCGCCGATCGCCTCGATGTCCGAGAGGATGTCGTCGACGCTGTGGGGGTCCGTCGTCACGAGTTCGCACTCGAGGCCCAGTTCCTCGATCGCCGACTCGACGACGACGGTGTCGACCGCACACACCTCACAGATGCCCTGTGAGATGACGACGTCGGGGTCGGCGGCGGCGAGCGCCTCGCGGTCGATACGGTAGACGCCGCCCTCCGAGGCCGACGCCTGAACCTGGCTGTCGATCCCGGCGCTCGACGCCGAGGCGTCGATCCGGGACTCCACGACGGTGGGGAGGTCCTCGACGTCCGGCGGGTGATCACACTCGTGGGACGTCGCGACGGGCTGGACGCCGAGGGCGGCGACGATCTCCGTCGCCGAGGGCAA
>CAZOFL010000052.1:0-16080 GCA_964579035.1 uncultured Natronomonas sp.
CGGTTCCACTACCTCATCGACGAGGGCCAAACCGGGCTCTCGACCGCCTTCGACATGCCGAGTCTCATGGGGATCGACTCCGATCACCCGATGAGCGAAGGCGAGGTCGGCAAGGAGGGCGTCGCCGTCGACACGCTCCGGGACATGGAGATACTGTTCGACGGGATCGACATCGGCGAGGTCTCGACGTCCTTTACGATCAACCCGAGCGCGCCCGTCATCTACGCGATGTACATCGCGTTGGCCGACGAGAAGGGGATCCCCCGCGATCAGATCCGTGGAACCCTCCAAAACGACATGCTCAAGGAGTTCATCGCCCAAAAAGAGTGGGTGATTCCGCCGGAGCCATCCCTCGACGTGGTCACGGACACGATCGAGTTCGCCGTCGAGGAAACACCGAAGTTCCACCCCGTCTCCATCTCCGGGTACCACATCCGCGAAGCCGGATCGACGGCCGCCCAGGAGGCCGCGTTCACGCTCGCGGACGGGTTCGCCTACGTGGAGGACTGTCTGGACCGCGGGATCGAGGTCGACGAGTTCGCGCCGCTTCTCTCCTTCTTTTTTAACTCCCACAACTCCATCTTCGAGGAAATCGCGAAGTTCCGGGCCTGCCGTCGGATTTATGCGCGCGTGATGGACGATTGGTACGGAGCCGACGCCGAGGCCTCGAAACGGCTGAAGTTCCACACCCAGACCGCCGGCCAGTCGCTCACCGCCCAACAGCCGCTCAACAACATCGTCCGGGTCACGATCCAGGCGCTCGCCGCGGTGTTGGGCGGCACCCAGAGCCTCCACACCAACAGCTACGACGAAGCGCTCGCGCTGCCGAGCGAGGAGGCCGTCAGGGTGGCGCTGCGAACCCAACAGATCATCGCCGATGAGTCCGGCGCGGCCGACATCGTCGATCCGATGGGTGGTTCCTTCGCCATCGAGAAACTCACCAACGAGATGGAAGAGGAGATCATGGAGTACATCGAGGAGATCAAGGAGATGGGCGATGGGTCGGTGCGCGACGGCGTCCTGAAAGGGATCCCGGACGGCTACTTCCACCGGGAAATCCAGGAGTCCGCCTACGAGTATCAAAAACGGGTCGACAGCGGACAGGAGACCGTCGTCGGCGTGAACAAGTACGAGATCGAGGAGGACACCGACCCCGACCTCCTCCACGTCGACCCCGAGACCCGGGACCGGCAGATGGCCCGGCTCGAATCGGTCAAGGAGGACCGTGACGACGACGAGGTCGAGGCGTGTCTCGACGCGATCGAGGAGGCCATCGAGAACGACGAGAACGTCATGCCGCCGATCGTCGACGCCGTGAAGGCGTACGCGACGATGGGTGAGATCATGGCCGTCTTCGAGGACCACTACGGCGCGTACCAGGAGACGCTCGTTACGGTCTGAGCGTCCGACACGACTCGGGACGCACCGGTGTTTCCCCACGACAATCCGCGTCAGTCGGTTGCCGTCCCCTGCCGCCCACAGGCGGAGGAGTCCAGACCGTAGTCGGAATACTGGCGTTTGTAGCGCCACGTCCGTCTGCGGTTTGAACCCACAGGGAGGTCCCCGGGGGGCCGGCGCTGTGCCGGCAAGTTCGTACTCCCGTGCCCATCCGGACTGGCGGAAGCCTCGGGAGTATGTAGGCTACCGACGGGACTGATGTTCTTCACCGCTTTTACACGCACTCGAGGAGAGCGGGTAACGATCGGTCCCGATGAGGTTTATATACGTAGTCAACGCTGTGTCGCAGTCATTCCACACTGTGACACATACCGCGTGTGGAAACTTTATTTTAGTTTGTATACAACCCTACACGTAGGAGTGTAATTATTCCGAACAGACTCCCCGATTTCAGTCGGGATCAAAGAACCATACGGGCTCCCGATTTTTGTACGATTGACCGGCGTTCATGTGTTATATATTTTATTTTAATATTTAATACATGTTTCTCGCGCCCGAATATCGTATCAGAACTCTGCGCATGGATACCGAAGCGTTTGAATTAGTCGTGGTTTTTATTTATTGACAAAATATAAACTATTTGCAAGTATCCGCACATCCGCGGGGAACGGACACTGGCGCGGGTGATGAGAGCCGCAGGGCCGTACCGCATTTTTACCGGAGGGATTTCCGAACGTCTCGGGGTCGGCGTCGAGACGATATCGATCGGGACGTAGCTCGAGCGAGTGGAGTACCTCTCGGTCCACGCGCCGTTGTTCAAGGAAACCCGACACGTGTTTTCCAGCGAGGAGTTCGAACGTCTCCGGGGGGTGTCGCACGCGGCGTCGCCGCCGTGCTGTGGGATGAACCCCCGGCAAACGCGATCGATCCGGAGACGCCGTGGAAGTGAGCCGGGAAAACAGTCCGGACCGACTGACCCCGGGCTAGTCGTCGACTCGGGCTTGCCCGCCGGACATCATCTCGAGAACCTGCATCACGCCCGAGTTGTCGTCTCGCTCCATCCCGTTTTGGACCATCGTTTTGTAGAGTTCGTGGGCCAGAGCGGTCTGGGGCATCGGCGAGCCGAACGCCTCACCGGCGTCCGTGGCGATCCGGAGGTCCTTATATTGGTACTGGGCGAAGAACCCGGGGTCGAAATCCCCGCGGATCATGTTCGGTGCGCGGTTGTCGAGCGTCCAACAGCCCGCCGCGCCGCCGCTGATAGCGTCGACGACCGCCTCAAGGTCAGCACCCGCGTTGTCGGCGAACACCAAGGCCTCGCTGACACCGACCATCTGGGCGGCGACGACGATCTGGTTGCACGCTTTCGTCGTCTGTCCGGCACCGCTGGGACCGCAGTGTGTGATCGTCTCCCCCATGACGTCGAGCACGTCCATCTGCTCGTCGAGTGCCGACTCGTCGCCACCGACCATGATCGAGAGCGTCCCCTCGATCGCGCCGACATCGCCGCCCGAGATGGGCGCATCGAGCATCGTGACTCCTTCGTCGGCGAGTCTGTCGGCGACGGATTCCGCGACGGTCGGCGAGATCGTCGAGTGGTCGACGACGGTCATCCCCTCGCTCAGGCCGTCGATGACGGGGTCCGATTCCTCGCCCGTGCCCAATACGACGTTCTCGACGTCCGGTGAATCGGGGAGACAGAGGAGGACGACGTCGCTTTGCTCGGCGACACCGGCCGGTGACCCGCCGTCCTCACCGCCGTAGCCGACGAGTTCCTCGGTCGGTTCCTCCGAGCGGTTGTACCCGACGACCTGATACTCCGCGTCGACGAGGTTTTTCGCCATCGGGAGTCCCATGATTCCGAGCCCAACGAAGCCGATCGTTTTTGTTGGCATAGTGCTTTATTGCGTCCGAACCCCGTATAAATCTGTGCCCGAGACGGCAGTCCGGCGCGGGGACACGGGCCGGCCGTCGCTGGACGAAACGGAAACAGCCGGGTGGGTTCAGAACGGGAACAGCGACTCGGCGTCCGGGTCGCGTTCGATGAGTTCGATCTCGTGACCGTCCGGCGTCTCGGTGAACGCGTACATATCGTCACACGACTCAGGATCGCGGTACTCCGAAGCGCCCCGGAGCATCAACCGATCCCAGTCCTCTTGGAGGTCGTCGACCCGGACGCAGACGTGTCCCCAACCGTCGGATTGGGTGTAGCTCCGACCGTCGTAGTTGTACGTCAACTCGATGCTCATCGCCTCCTTGTGGGCGTTCGTCGGTTCGACAAAATAGTTGGCAAACGTGTCGGACTCCCAGCGCCCGACCTCCGTGTAATCGAACTTCCGGACCCAGTAGCCGAGGGCTACGTCTGCATCCTCGACCCTGATCATCGTGTGATCGAGGCTCCACCGTGACCCCTCCTCGCGCGAGACGAGTTCGATCTCGTGGCCGTCGGGATCCTTGATGAAGGCGTAGCGGCCGCCACAGGACTCCGGATCGCGGTAGTCGTCGACACCGCCCTCCACCAGCCCTTCGTACGCGCCCTCGAGATCGCGAACCCGTACCGCGATGTGGCCCCAGGCGTCGCCGATCTCGACTTCGTCTTGGCCGTCGTTGCTCGTCAACTCCAAGAGCGCCTCGTCGTTCCCCATGTTCTCCGGGCCGAGATAGGCGATGCTGAAGCCGTCGCCGTCGTAGCGGTCCTTCTTTTCGTAGTCGAGATGCGTTTCGTACCAGTCGATCGATTCATCGAGGTCACCGACACGGATCATCGTGTGGTCGAGTATTCCGGTCATACGGGGGAGACCTCGTAGTCCCGCCACAAAAACATATGGGGGAACACGCCAGCGCGTGCGTAACTTTACTCGTCGAACAGGCCACAGTCGGCATCGAGGATATCGCGTACGTCGTTCCGCGTCCGCGTGTCGTCGCTCGGTTGCTCGTCCTCGAACTGCGGGGTGTAGAGGCCGCCACTGTAATCGGTGCCGTACATGCGACCGCCTTCTTCCAGGTAAACGTCGGTCGACTGGATGGCCCCCGGGCGGCCCGGCCGTGTATCGCACGTCTCCTCGGGCCCAGGTGGGTCGAAGCGGCCGACCTCAATCGGACGGAACGTATTGGAAATGTCGTCGGCCCGGGCGCCCGCGTTCCGGTAGGTCGCGATGACGGGTTCATCGGTTGTGTTTGATCCCATCCGCGCAGTTGTCCGCGATCGCTTCGTCGGGAGCGATCGCGAGGTCCCGATCGGGGAGGGTTATCTTTCGTCAATGTTGAGTTGCCAGCCGACGGCAAAGCGATCCAGCCGGCGGACACGATATCGGGGAGCCGGGATTCATGAGTAACAATGTTATTTTTGTTAGAGAACGGGTGCGAACGTACGACTACAGGTATTGTGAAAATATTTCATCGGATAGCGACAAGACATTCAGTATATGTAAACACGAGACACCTCTGCCGATTGCTAATTACCAGATCGCTCACGCATCAGAGACAAATATAAGTGTGCGAGACAAAAGTGTAGGGTATGATTCGTAATTCGTCCGCAAGGGAGGTCAAATCGGTCCGAACCGGATTCAGAATAATCAATATTTTGCAGAACTACGACGGTGCCCGCCTGGAGGAGTTAGAACAACAGTTGGGGTTGGCCAAAAGCACCGTTCATAACTACCTTACGACGCTCGAATCGATGGGGTACGTGGTCAGACACGGCGATAGCTACCACCTCGGACTCCGGTTTTTAACCCACGGGATGGCGGCCAAAAGCCGACTCCGGATCCGAGAAACAGTGGCCGACTCGTTGCCCGCGCTTTCCGAAACGGTCGGACAGCCGGTGTGGTGGGTGACCGAGGAGCACGGACGGGGGGTGTTCATCGAATCGGCCGTCCCGGGGGACGGACGCCGCGTGTACGGGCGCGCCGGAAAGCGGTCGTATCTGCACACCCACGCACCGGGGAAGGCGATACTGGCGGCACTCCCGAGCGCGTACGTTGACGGCATCATCGAGTATCACGGGCTCTCGGCACACACCAAAGAGACGATCGCCGACGCGGACACGCTCAGGGTCGCGCTCGAACGGATCGCCGACCGGGGGTACGCCACTGGGGACGGCGAGGCCGCGCTCGGCGTTCGGTCTGTCGGTGTCGCCTTCGAGGGGCCAGCCGAACGGTATCACGGGATCGGGACCTTCGGGTACTCGCACGAACTCAGCGTCCCGCCGGACTCCGAGATCACGTCGGCACTGCAGCGAACAGTCGAGGAGATCGAGGCCGCCGCGGAAACCGAGGGGGCCTGAGATGGTCGACCGTGGGCCACTGCCGGAGGTCGAAACACTGGCGGAAGCACTCACGTGGGCGGCCGAGGAGTTCGACGAGAGCCCGTTTTTGAGATACCGGGACGAACGGGTCACCTACGCCGAGTTGGACCGGCGGGTGAACGTCCTCGCGAACGGGTTGGACCGACAGGGCATAGGCTCCGACGATACGGTCTGTCTCTGTATGTACAACTCCGTGGAGTACGTGACGCTGTATTTCGCACTCGCGAGGCTCGGTGCCGTCGTCGCGCCGATCGATACGCGGTTTACCGGCGAGACACTCACCGCGGCGCTCGCAAAGTCCGGGGCCGAGACGGTGTTCATCGACGGCGAGACGCGTGAGGCCTACGAGTCCGTCCGGGGCGATTTGTCGAACATCGCTACGGAGTACTTCGTCGGGGAGTTGCCGGAGAAGCGGCCGTATCGGTCGTTCACCTCGTTGCTCGATGCGGACGCGAAGCCGGTCTCTACGCCCCACGAACAGGATGAGACGGTGTCCGTGACGTTCGTTCAGCGACGAGCGACCGAGCGACCGAAAGGTGTGCGGCTTCCGCAGTTCTCCTACATCAACACGGGGTGGGAAGTCGCGAACGAACTGTTCGGGTTCGACGCGGACGACCGAATTTTTACCACGTTACCGCTGTACAGTATTTTTACCTTTCAGCTCGGCGTCGTTGGCGCGCTGTTTGCGGGCGCCGAGTTCGTCTTCTCGGACCCCTTCGATCCCGAGACGTACTGGGACCAAATCGAGGAGTGTGAGGCGACAGTCTTGTTGTATCTCGGACGGATGCTCTCAGTACTGCACAGCCAGCATACGGGACCGGAGACGCTGGACGTCCCCGTCGAACTCGCGATCGGGCACGGGTTCGGGTTCGGGACCGACGAGACACTCATCCGGGAGTTCGAGGATCGCTTCGATGTCACTGTGCTAGAAGGGTATGGGATCACACAGACGTCGACGATCGCGACCTACAACACCCCGGACGACCGCCGGATCGGCAGTTCCGGCAGATCCGTCTCCTACGCGGACGTCGAGGTCGTCGACGAGAACGACTGGCCCGTCGAGACGGGCGAGTCGGGCGAGATCGTCATCCGGCCGAGGCGGCCCAACACGATGTTTCAGGGGTATCTCGACGAGCCCGAACGGACGGTCGAAGTGTGCCGGAACCAGTGGATCCACAGCGGCGATATCGGCTACAAGGACGAGGACGGGTACCTGTATTTCATCGCCAACGAGGACAACTCGATCTACCGCGGTCGGATCGCCGGTCGGGTCTCCTCCCTGGAGATCGAGGGCGTTATCGAGGACGAACCGAGCGTGCGCGAATCGGCGGTCGTCGGCGTCGAAGACCGACGCGGGACGGAGGAAATCAAGGCGATCGTCGTCCCGGTCGACGACGCCGAGTTGAGCCCCATCGACGTTTATAACCACTGCAAGCAGTCGTTGCCGTACCTCAAAGTGCCACGGTATATCGAGATCCGCGGGGCGATGCCGCGAAACCCGACCGGAAAGATCAGACGAAAGCGCCTGCGAGAGAACGGGATCGAAACGGCGTGGGACCGGGAGGCGGGCTACGAGTTCAGCCGGTAGCACCGGCCGTCTACCGGTTTTCCGGCTTCTTCAACGACAGCACGGTCCGCTCGAACGAACAGACGAGCGGTTCCTCGGCACCGTCGGGTGAATCCGACGAGGCCCCGCTCGGGTCGCTCGCGGGACGACCGTTCAGTTTGAACGCCTCGACGCGCATCGTGACGATCCCACGTTCGCCGTCGCTCGTCTCGCGTTTGTCCGTGACGGTCGATTGGACCCGGATCGTGTCGCCGTGAAACACCGGCTCGGGGTGTTCGATGTCGTCGTAGGAGAGGTTGGCGACGATGGTGCCGTCCGTCGTGTCGGGGATCGTCAACCCGACGGCGAGGCTCAGCGTGTAGAGCCCGTTGACGAGGCGCTCGCCGAACTGGCTGTCGGCGGCGAACTCGGCATCGAGGTGCAACGGCTGTTGATTCATCGTCATGTCACAAAACGTCTGGTTGTCCGCCTCCGAGATCGTGCGCCGCTTGGCGTGTTCGATAGTCTCGCCGACCTCGAACTCCTCGTAGTAGCGCCCCGTCATAGTATCGTCCCGTGTTTTTTGTCCGGGACGTCCTTCTCGACGCCTTCGTAGAACGCAAAGCGGTTCTCGAGTTCCTCGCGCAGCGTGCTCGGCGGGACGATCTCGTCGATGACGACCTGACTGCCCATCCGGCGGGCGTCGATGTCCTCGCGGAACTGCTCGCGGAGCTCCGCCTCCCGCTGTTTGCGCTCCTCCTCGTCGTCGATCGCGTCGAGCTTTCTCGCGTAGACGGCGTTGATCGCCGCCTCCGGCCCCATGATCGCGATCTCGCCGGAGGGGAGCGCGAGCGTCGATTCGGGGTCGTACGCCGGGCCCGACATCGCGTAGATGCCGGCCCCGTACGCCTTCCGGACGACGACGCACTGTTTCGGCACCGTCGCCGACGAGGTCGCGTAGATCATCTTCTTGCCCTGCTCGAGGATGCCCTCCTTCTCGACGCCGGATCCGGCCATGAACCCGGGCGTGTCCGCGAGATACAAAAGTGGGACGTTGTAGGCGTCGCATTTCCAGATGAAGCCGGCTGCCTTCTCGGCCGCGTCGGGGAAGATCGCGCCCGCGCGGTGGGCCGGCTGGTTCGCGACGATACCGATCGGGCGGCCGTCGATCCGTGCGAACCCGGTCAGGATCTCCTTGCCGTACTCCGAGTTGAGTTCGAACCACGAGCCGGCGTCGACGACCCGTTCGATCAGGTCGGACATGTCGTAGCCGCGGTTCGGCTGCTGTGGAATGAGGCCGTCGATCCCCTTCGGGGGCTTTGCCGGCTCCTTCGGGTCCGATTTCGGCGGCTGCTCGTCGCTGTTGTCCGGGAGGTAGCCGATGAGCTGGGCGACCAGTTCGCGGGCGTGCTCCTCGTCATCCGCGACGAGGTCAGCGCTTCCGGAGTGTTTGGCGTGAACGTCGGGGCCACCGAGGTCCTCTAAACTGATTTTCTCACCGGTCACCATCTCGACCATCCGCGGGCTGGCGATCGCCATCGCGGACATCCCTCGAACCATCACGGTGAAGTCGGCGAAGACCGGTGTGTAGGCCGCCCCGGCGATACAGGGTCCGTACAGCACACAGATCTGTGGGACCCGCCCCGAGAGCATCGAGTGGTTGTAGTAGTACTTGCCGATCCCCTCGCGGTTGGCGAAGAAACCCGCCTGCTGATCGATCCGGCCGCCCGAGGAGTCCATCAGATACAACACCGGCTGGCCGGTTTTCAACGCCCGCTGTTGCATTCTGAGGAACTTCTCGACGCCGCCCGCCGCCATGCTCCCACGCTTGACGGTGTAGTCGTTCGCCATGAAGTGGACGTTCCGGCCTTCGAACTCCGCACCGCCGGTGATGAGACCGTCAGCCGGAAGAACGTCGTCGGAATCGAACTCCGCGAACTTGCCGTCCTCGAAGAGGAAGCCGTCAGCGGCCGTCCGGCCGTCCCCGGACCCGTCGGGGTTGAACCACAGATCGAGCCGATCCCGGACGAACAGTTTGCCCTGGTCGGGGAGTTGATCCTTGTACTTCTGTTTCCCACCGGACTCGATCGCCTCGATCTCCGCCCACAGCCGTTCTTCGCGCTCGGTCGGGCCGAGGTCGAGGTTTTCGTCGGGCTCCGGCTCCGTGTCGGCGCGTCCGGCATCGGAGCCGCCCCCGTCGTAGCTGGCGTGGCTGAGTTCCTCGTCGCCGGAGACGACCGTCACGTCGTCCTGAAACTTCGACGCGAGCGCCTCGGCGACCGCGCGTGCCTGCTCCACCGCCATGTCGTCGGAAACTCTGATTTGCATCGGTGTATCACTCCAAAACGAGCAGGGTATCGCCCATGTCGACGGAGTCGCCCTCCGAGACTGCGATCTCAGCGACGGTCCCGCCCGACGCCGCGATCACGTCGTTCTCCATTTTCATCGCTTCGAGGACACAGACGACGTCACCCGCCGAGACCGTGTCTCCGACCTCGACTGCGGTCGAGAGGATCGTTCCCTGCATCTCCGCCGTGATCGCACCCGCCTCGGCGGCGGGCGCGCTGTCCTCGGCTGCCCCATCGCCCGCCGCCTCGACGAGTCCGTCCTCGACGAGGACGTCGAAGCGTTGACCGTCGACCTCGACCGTCAGCGTCTGCGTCGACGACGACCCTGAGGTCCCACCCGCGTCGTCGGCCCCCCATTGCTCGACCGCCTCCGACAGGCGGTCGGGGTCGAGTTCCTCGTCGAGGTACTTCGTCGTGTGATCGCCCCCGCGAAACGTCCCGTCCTCGAGCATGAGCCGATGGAACGGGATCGTCGTGTGGACGCCCTCCACGTCGAAGTGTTTCAGCGCGCGCTCGGACCGGCGGAAACACCGGTCGCGATCGGGCGCGTGGACGATCAGCTTCGCGATCATCGAGTCGTAGTCGCCGCCGATCTCGTCGGCCTGCGAGACCGCGTGATCCAGGCGGATCCCGACGCTGCTCGGGGGATCGTACGTTTCCAGCGTCCCCGGCGTCGGGGCGAACTCCTTTGCCGGGTTCTCGGCGTTGATCCGGTATTCGACCGCGTGGCCGTCGATTCCGACATCCGCTTGGGCGAAATCGAGTTCCTCGCCCGCCGCGATCCGAATCTGCCAGGCGACGATGTCGATCCCCGTCACTTCCTCCGAGACGGTGTGTTCGACCTGGATCCGGGTGTTGACCTCCATGAAGTAGAACTCGCCGTCCTCGACGAGGAATTCGACGGTGCCCGCGTTGGTGTAGCCGGCGTCCCCGACGCCCCGTCGGGCGGCCTCGCCGATCTCCTCGCGGAGTTCATCGGAGAGCGCGGGGCTCGGGGCCTCCTCGATGACCTTCTGGTGACGGCGCTGCAGCGAGCAGTCGCGTTCGCCGAGATGACGGACGTTGCCGTGTTCGTCGGCGAGTATCTGCACTTCGATGTGTTTCGGCGCGCCGAGGTACTTTTCGACGTAGACGGAATCGTTGTCGAAGTACGCCTCTCCCTCGCGTTTCGCCGTCTCGAAGGCCTCCTCAACGTTTTCGGCGTCGTGGACGATCTTCATCCCGCGACCGCCGCCGCCGCCCTCTGCCTTGATCGCGATCGGGTAGCCGAACTCCTCGCCGAGGTCCGCGACCTCCACGGCCGTTTCGACCGGGTCGGTGGTCCCCGGGACCACGGGGACGCCGGCCTCGGACATGACCGTCCGGGCCTTCGTCTTCTCACCGAGCAGCTCCATCGTGTCGCCGCCCGGCCCGATCCAGGTGATCCCGTCGGTCGCCTCCACCCGGCGGGCGAAATCCGCGTTCTCGGCCAAGAACCCGTACCCTGGGTGGATCGCGTCCGCCCCCGCGCGCTCGGCGGTTTCGACGATCGTTTCGCCGTCGAGATACGACTTGTTCGCCGGCGGCGGGCCGATGTTGTACGCCTCGTCCGCGTACTCGACGTGGCCGCCGTGGCGGTCGGCGTCGCTGTACACCGCAACGGTGTCGATCCCGAGTTCCTCACAGGCGGCCATCACGCGGATCGCGATCTCACCGCGGTTTGCGACGAGTACTTTCCCGAACATCGGTCAATATGATCTCGGGAAGCCGATCTCCTGGCTGATGTGGTTGTACGCCATCTGCTGGGAGACCGGGGCGAGCCGGGTGAGGTTGATTTCACGCCACCAGCGCTCGACGTCGTACTCGGTGGCGTACCCCCACCCCCCGAACGCCTGCATCGACTGTTTGACAGTCTCGATTCCGGCCTCGACGGCCGTCGCCTTCGCGACGTTCGTCTCGTAGCCGCATGGTTTCCCCTGATCGTAGAGCCATTCGGCCTTTCGCCGCATCTGGACGGCCGCCTCCATGCGAGCGTACGGTTCGGTGATCGGGAACGAAACCGCCTGATGGGTTCCGATCGGTTCGCCGAACACCTCACGATCGTTCGCGTAGTCGATGGCGGCGTGGGCAGCGAGTTTGCCGATCCCGGTCCCGGCTGCCGCGAAGCCGATGCGCTCGGGATTGAGCATGCTGACCAGCGCCTTCCAGCCGTCGCCGCGTTCGCCGAGGATGTTCTCTTCGGGAACGCGGACGTCGTTCAGGAACACCTCACAGGACTTCGAGTAGTTTATGCCGTGCTTTTTGATCGGCGAGACATCGATGCCGTCCGAATCCATGTCGACGATGAACAACGTGATCCCGTCGGTGCCGCGGTCGACGTCCTCACGGGGCGTGGTGCGGGTGACGAGGATCATGTCGTCGGCCCGGTCGGAAAACGTGATCCAGGCTTTCTGGCCGTTGAGAACGTACTCGTCGCCGTCCTTTTCGGCGCTGGTCGCGACGTTGAGCGTGTTCGTCCCCGCCTCCGGTTCGGTGATCCCGATCGAGAAGTTCCGGTCGCCGATCGCGATATCCGTCAGATACGTCTCCTTTTGCTCGTCGGTTCCGTATTGATTCAGCCCGACGGTCGCCATCCCGGCGGTCAACACGAGATACCACGTGCCGGCCATTCCGCAACCCTCCGCACACAGCGTCTCCATCGCCAAGCCCAGTTCCGCCATCCCCATGTCCGCGCCGCCGTACTCCTCGGGGACGAGGAGGCCGTGGAAGCCGGCCTCGCCGAGTTCGTCCCAGAAGTCCGTCGCAAACTCGCCGTTTTCTTCCTTTTCTCGCCAGTATTCGGGGCCGAACTTGTTCGCGATCTCCCCGGCGGTCGAAGAGATCATCGAGTGTTCGGCACTCGTCTCGAATGTCATGATCGTTCCTCGTCTGTATTCGATCGCTCGGTACCTTAGTAGTTTGTGTCCCGGGATCCGAACCGTGGTTTCGTGACGACGAATCCGGGGCCGCACTCTCGATCCCGGAGATCACCTGTCGATCACGGAATAACGCGTGATCCCGACGGAGACGAGCGAAGAACCGAGACTCGCCCCGTCGAAGGGGTGTACAGCGCGACCTATGCGGGGAGGCAGTCGAATGATTTAAATAATCATGTTTGTTTGTAGTGATTGCATTAGCATGAACATAGATGACACATCTCTCGGGGGCTCCGTCCACAGTCGGCGGGGCTTTCTCACCAAGGCCGGCGGGGCCGCGGCCGCGGCGACGACCGTCGCGGTCGCCGGGTGTTCGGGCAACGGTAACGGTGACGGTGAAGACGGAATCCGGGTCCCGGCCCTCTACGATCTGAGCGGCGCGACCGCCGACGTCGGTCGCCCGACCGGGATCGGATCGCGCGACGCGATGGAGTGGATCAACGACAACGACGTGCTCGATCAGCCGATCGTGCACGACTGGGTCGACTACGCTTACCGGGTTCCCGAGGCCCAACAGCGCTACGACAGCTTCACCGCCGACGAGTTTCCACCGATCATCATCGGCTGGGGAACCGCCGACACCGAGGCGCTTGCCTCGGACGTGGCGGCAGACGAGATCGTGTACATCTCGGCGTCGTACTCGGATGAACTGCTCAGTGCGGACACCGGGTACAACTTCTTCGCCAACCTCGATTACACCAGCCAGGGTCGGGCACACCTCCAGTGGATCGCGGAGAACGACCCCGGGGCGACGATCGCGTACATCCACAACACGACCCCCTTCGGCGAGACGCCGGTCGAAGGCGGCGAGGCGTTCGCCGAGGAACTCGGTCTCGAGGTGGCGGACAACATCGCGCTCGAGCTCGACGCCAACAGCGCCGGGACCCAAGTCCAGCGGGCCGAGGGCAACGGCGTCGATTATCTCATCCACCAGAACACCGCCGCGCCGATGCAGGTGCTTTTGAGTTCAATCCGGGAGCGCGATTCGGACATTACGGTGATGGGGCTCACGTGGACCGTCGACGAGTTCCGCGCCGAGACGGCCTCGGACCTCTTCGAGGGCGTCAGATACGTCAACTCGAACATCGCCTTCGGGCAGGCGATGGACGGCGACGCCCGCGGGTGGGAGATCATCGAGGACTCCTTCGAACGCGAGGACCACGACATGGACGACCCCGAGATCGCCAACATCAACTACGTTCGTGGCGTCGTTCACGCCCTGTTGGCCGTCGAGGCCATCCAACAGGCACAGGACATGGGGCTGGACCCCAACGAGGGCGCGAACATCCGGGAGGCGCTGTTCGAGATGGACGACTTCGACGGCTGGGGGCTGCTTCCCGAGGTCTACGACTTCCAGGAAGGCGACCGGCGGCCGACGATGAACGGCCAGACGTACGTCGTCGAGGACGGCGAGATGGTCGCCGACGATATGGTCGAACTCGAGCGCCGGGAGGATTGGCTCCCCTGATATGAGCGGAAGCGAATCAAAAGAGGCTCCGGTCGTCGAACTCGACAACGCCGAGATCGTCTACGACCGGAACTTCCTCGCAGTCCAGGGCGTCTCGATGGAAGCGAACCGCGGCGACATCGTCGCGTTACTCGGGCCCAACGGGGCGGGCAAGTCGACGATACTGAAGATGATCTCCGGCATCGGACGCAGCGAACGCGGTGAGGTAACCCGAGGCGACGTTTTTTATGAAGGCGAGAAGGTCACCAACTTCCCGTGTAAGAAAATGGTCGATCGTGGGGTTACGCACATCCTCGAGGGGCGCCGCGTGTTTCCGGACCTGACCGTCGAGGAAAACCTCCGGTGTGGACTCTACCGGGAGGGCCGCCGGATCCGATACAGTAAGTCGGATTACGAGCTCGCCTTCGAGTATTTCCCCCAACTCGAGGACCTTCTCGACGTCCAGGCGGGGTACACGAGCGGTGGCGAACAGCAGATGCTCGTCGTCGCGCGTGCACTCATTCACCGTCCGAACCTCCTGTTGCTCGATGAACCGTCGCTCGGGCTCGCACCCAAATTGGTGCGTGACATCTACGAGACGCTGCGGGAGATCAACCGGAACGAGGACATCACGATGATCATCGCGGATCAGAACGCGAAGCGGACGCTCGAGATCGCCGATTACGGCTACGTTCTCGAAAACGGGCAGATCGAACTCAACGACCCAGCGGACGTGTTGGTCAACCGCGAGGAAATAAAGGAGTTCTATCTCGGGACCAGCAGCGAGGAGAGCCGGTACTCGGACATTCGCCACTACAAGATCAGAAAGCGATACACATGAGCCAATGAGCACACAGGACACAACGACACAGCTTCGAGCCGGGCCGTACGTGCCCCCAGAAGACGCGATGCTCGGCTGCCGCGACGTGACGAAGACGTTCGGTGCGATCACCGCCTGTGACGACGTTTCGATCGGGATCGAAGGCGGTGAGTGGGTCTCGATCGTCGGCCCGAACGGAGCCGGCAAGACGACACTGTTGAACGTACTCAACGGGTTCTACGATCCGGACACCGGCGGGGAGATCTTCTTCGGTACCGAGGAGATAACCGACGACCCCGCTTACAAGCGGGCGCGCAAAGGTCTCGGGCGGACGTTCCAGGGGCTCGAACTGTTCGAGGAGGAAGACGTCTTGGAGAACGTCATGACCATCCAGGCCGTCAAGGAGCGCCCGAACCTTCTTTCGGCACTGCTTTTTTACGGCGGCGGCCGGCGCCTCGAAGCCGAGAACATGCGCCGCGTCGAAGAGATAATCGATTATCTCGAACTGTGGGAGCATCGCCACAGCACTGTCGCGAGCCTGCCGCTCGGCATCCAGCGACGCGTCGACCTCGCCCGAACCCTCGCGTTGGACCCCGACGTGCTGCTTCTCGACGAGGCGATGAGCGGGTTGACGTTCGACGAAAAGTACGACATGGTTCGGTTTCTCGCTGATCTCAACGAGGAGGAGGACCTGACGCTCGTGATGATCGAACACGACCTCGAGGTCGTAACGGACGTCTCGGACCGGATGATCGTCCTCCATCAGGGCGGCGTCATCGCCCGCGGACCGCCGGACGACGTGACGGACGATCCGGAAGTACAGAACATCTACACGGGGGTCGACTGAGATGTCCGACTCGACGGGAACGTTCGCCGAGGCGGATCTCGACGGCGGACCGACGATCGAGCAGGTCGCGGAGCCACCAGAGGGCGACATCGAAACGGTCGACGACACCGCCCTCCCGGAGATCCTGCTCGATCACGTCCAGGAGAACAGCGACGACATCGCACTCAGATGGAAGCGATACGGCATCTGGAAGGAGTTCACCTGGCGGGAGTATTACGATCGGGTCAAACACTTCGCGATGGGGCTCGAAACACTTGGCTTCGGCGAGGGTGACATCATCTTCACCATCGGGTACAACCGCCCCCACCAACTGTGGGCGTGGATGGGTGCCCAGACCCTCGGCGGGATGGCCGCGCCGAACTACGAGGACATGCTGCCGGAGGCGATCGGGAACCAACTCGAACTCCTCTCGCC
>CAZOFL010000053.1:0-16003 GCA_964579035.1 uncultured Natronomonas sp.
TTTTGAACTCGAATCGGGCTTCGGTGTCTGTGTCTTGTAGGTCTTCGGAACTCATCAATGTCTCTTTGTGATCTAACAACAAAAGGTCGTAGGGTGGAAATCGGAACGCGTAACGTGTAGAGGTTTCCCTAACGAACGTTCGAAATACAATACGGCTGCATTCAGCCTTCGATGGTCGCGAGGACCGAGTCGGGTGTGACTACTCGTATATAAACAAGACGTAACTCACATCTCCCTCACAAGCATGGTCGTTTCGCGGAGTATCCACCCCGGAGGATCCGCGATAGCTTTGTTCTCAACGCTACCGGAGTACGGTAGATCGGATGACAAAAACGGGTTTCGATACGTGCTTTGTCACTCCTGGCTCTACAGCATCGAAAAAAAGATAACAGCGGTAGATTGACACGACGACGGTAATTAAAAAGAATCGGGGCGGCCAGCGTTGCGGTGGGGTTCGGAACCGGAACCGGTGCCGTAGCACGGGTGACAGAAACAAAAAGCGTGGGCCGGCACCACATGATCGGGGGAACCAAGGGTACGACTGTCCGGATGAAACGGTCTCGCTTGGAACGTTCGAATTCGTCGCCGAAGAGGACGACGGCGGGAACGTCGTGGACTGCTACTTCGAGCAGACCGACGGTCGAGACGAACTCGTCGATCACGGAGTTCGAAAACGAACCGACGAAAACGGGGAAAACAGGAGTGCGAGCCGATCAGCGTCACGGACGAGGTCGGTGGGTACACTGTCGAATCTGTCGCATCGTTCGGTGGCAACGACACGCACGTCGATGTCGCCCCTGCCGGGGGGACGTACGACTCCGATCTCGTAAATCCCGGCGGACAGCAAGCCGCGATCAGTACACTGTGTTTCTGTGAAACCGAACCGGTGAGGACGTAGGTTCCCCGGGATCAGCCCCGATCCCCAAGCGGCTCCGACCCGTCGTATGGGGGCCGTACCGCATGCCCGTCCCGTACGACGCTGGACCGTGGAGTATTTTTATCGGGCCGTGTGGGAAGCAGTAGCCACACGTACGGCTACCGAGAGACCCGAGAAGCGCCGGGCGACCGCTTTCGGCCGTGATCGCTCACTTCCAGGGGTTCGGCACGAGGTCGGCCTGTATCTCCGCACCCACCTCGATCCGGCAATCGGAGCGCGGTTCGGCCACACACAGGAGAACGTAGCCGTCCCGTCGGTGTCGGGGTTTCAACCCCCGCGATCGTTCGACGTGGACGAGATCACCCTCCAGCAAGCGGCCGGTACAGGTGGCACAGGCACCGTACAGACAGCCGTAGGGGACACCGAGGCCGGCGCGCTCGGTCGCGTCAATCACCGTCTCACCCGCCCGAACGTCAACGGTCGCCGCCCGGCCGTCGCGCCACTCAAGCGCCACCGTGTGAGCCATCGACGGCTACTGCCAGACGTCGCTGGTGCAGTCGCCGCCGGGCCAGCGGATCTCGTGGGCACGGGCGGGGCCGCCGGGGGCGTCGCCGAAGTCGACGAGGAACTCCTCGTCGAGTTCCATCCGCCCCTCTTCGGGGTAGACGTCAGCTTTCAGCATCAGCGATCCCCGCTCCCCGATGTCGGGGTAAAACTGGTTGTCCCACGACGAAAACAGGGAACTCGTCCAGTAGAGCCGTCGGCCGTCCCGCGAGAGCTGCAGCATCTGGGGGGCCCCCCGGACTTCGCGGTCATCAACCGTCTGCCGGTCGGCGAAGTTGCCCCCGACCCAGCACTGATCGACCAACCTCGGGTTCCCCGTATCGCTGATATCGTACATCCGCACGTCGCCGTGGAGCCAGTTCGAGAAGAACATGTATTGGTCGTCGAGCGACAGGAGGATATCCGTCACCAGCCCGGGGACCGGCATGTCCCAGTCGGGATGCTCGCGATCCTCGATGTCGATGACTTTCTCCCACTCCCAGCGTCCGTCGTCCGCCTCCCAAAACCGGAGGATGTTCGATGAGAGCGCGGCGCCGACGTAGCCTTCGGTCTCCTCGGGGTTGTGCGGCATCCGGATTTCGAGGGGAATGAGCCCCTCCTCGCCGAACGTCAGCGTCTGTTGGTGTTCTCTCGTCTCCCAGTCCCAGACGTGGATGCTGTCGCCGTACTTGCCGGCTTCGACGTCGTCGAGATCGAAGCCCGGGTAGTAGGTTTCCGGCGCCGCCCACTCCGTCGACAGCATTACGCCGTGTCGGGGCTGATACCAGTAATCGTAGTGCATCTCCACGTCGCCGCGGTCGACCTCCCAGTGGCCGTCGATGGAGAAGTCGCCTTGGTCGAGTTGGAGAAAGCCGCCGGGGAGCTCGCCGTCGGCGTTCCCGAGCATACTGATGACGATCTTGCCACCGGGAACGCAGTGGACCGTATGCGGCGCCGAGAGGTCGTACTCGAACACCTCCTCCGGTTCGATGATTTTCTCGATTGCCGGGTTCCGCGGGTCGGAAGCGTCGATAATGTGGATACGTGAGGAGCGCTGACCGGGGACGATCAGGTGATCCCGGACCAGCCCCTCGGCGTGACAGGACGAGGAACAGGTGTTCCAGCCGAAATGGTGGAGTTCGTCGCCCTTGTTCGGCATCTCGACCGTGTCGATCAGTTCGCTGTACGTCTCGGAATCCGGATCGACGTCGACGACGCCGACGAAGTCGGGTTCGTCGACGTCCATGCCGACCCGGAGCCCCATGACGAAGGCGGTCTTTTCGCGTTCCGATTCGGTGCGCATCGCCGCCGGCGTCGGATACCCCGGGCCCTCTACGTCGTGATGTTCATGCCCATGGGCGTCGGTCGATTGGTTGGGTTTATCAGTACTCATGACAGCGACCAGCACGATCGAATCCTACATATATAATCATTTGCTTTTTGCGGGTGATTCGTTCCGCAAACGGAACGATGCACGGAAACGCACACGGATGTCGGCGGCCCGTCTAGACGGCCGTACCGTCGGACAACCGCCTGTACGCGGGTCGCGACAGCGCCAAGAGCAGCGCCAAGGCGACGGTGGTGCCGATCAAAAGCGGGCTCGCCGAGGGACCGGTCGTCACCAGTTGCCCCATCGACGCGCCCAAGAGGACGGCGGTTCCGACCCACGGCGCTTCGCCGAGTGCGGTCCCGACCACGTACGGCCGGAGGGGGACGCCGGCGAGACCGGCAGCGTACGACACCGGGTCGGTCGGAAGCGGCGCGAGTCGGACGGCGACGATACCCCGAATATCGCCGGTGGTTCGCCTGACGGTTTCGCCGGCGTCGCCGACACGGGCGAGCGGGCCCGCGTCGTGGCCGAGAGACCGCGCGAGCAGGTACGCCGGCAGCGTCGTGACGACGGCGCCGAGGAGCGCAACCGGGATGGCGACGGGGCCGAACAGATAGCCTACGAGGATCGAGAGTGCGCTGATCGGCCAGGCGAGAAGCGGTCTGACGAGATACAGCGCCGCGAGGGCGGCCGCGAGGAGGACTGGCCGCCCGGCGAGAAGGCCCACCTTTTGGAGGACGGCCTGCGGGGACGTCGAGAGCGCGACGCCCGCTGCGACGGCGGCGACGACCCCGATTCCGAGCAGTTGCCGGGCGGTCGCGCGATGCACGGACGAGTCGTTCGTCCGCGACGGCAAACCTCTTGTGGTTGTTATCACGCCGATCGATCCGTAGTTCTATGATCGTACGCGTCGTATCCGCCAGCGTGGCGCGAGACGACGACCCCGTCGAACTCGGCGTGCAACTGCTCGCCCGACTCGAACACGCGGAGCTGCCGCTTCCGGCGGTGATCGACCGGATCGAGACGATAAGCACACACCCCGAGACGACGCGGGCGATCCTCGAGGAGGCCGAACGGCGCGGGCATATCGATCGGGACGGCGACACGGTGAAACCGGTTTCTGGGCGGTTTCTCAGCTTCGAGAGCGGGGTGGTCTCCAGGGAGGGTGAGTTCGAGTGTCGCCGCTGTGGCGCCTCGATCTCGACGGGCTATTTCATGAAACTCGAAGCCGGCGAGCACGGCCCCTTCGGCTCCTCGTGCATCCGGAAGGTGACTGGACGGGAGTAATGTTGGCCGGCGGTCAACGGCCCCGCCGGAGTTCGTCGACGAGTTGCTCCAACAGGTCACCCTGTGATTCGATGAGTTCCGTCTGCCGGTCGAGCTGCTCGGACAGCGCGTCGACGCGGGCTTCGAGCGCTTCGAGCTCGTCGTCCCGCGACGCGTCGCCGTTCCCGTCGGGCTGTCCGTCGGTGGTTCGCGGGGATGAGTCGGCTGATGGCTCCGTCTCTTCGGGCCGCGTCGTCGTCGTCGATCCGGACGGGTCACGATCCGCCGGCAGCGACCACTCACTCGGGACGGACCCCCCGTCGTGTTCGCCCGTCGGTCCGTCGGTCGTCCCGTCGGATGCCAACCGCTCGCCGGACGCGGGCTCGGAACCCGATGCGTCCGGGCCCTCATCCGGTTCGGATGTTTCGGCCCGCAACGCCTCGATCGAGTCGACGCCGTGGAACCCGAAGACGGCCTCTTGGATCTCGCGTCGAACCGTTCCGGCGTGTTCGTTCGGCACCTTCACGCGCCGGCGGCGATCGGCCGTCTCGAGGACGACCTGCGTGCCCACACTGCCGCGCTCGAAGTCCAGTCCAGTGAGATCGGCGTACTCGACGGCTTCGAAGTCGCCGTCCCAGACGGCGCTGCCGACGTGTTCGAGAACCCGACGCTCGGTGACGACGAGCGTGAGTTCGCTGAACCGAAACAGCGCCCGTATTTCCTCGTCGTCGCCGACGACGCCGTTCGTCGAGAGGATCCCGGTGACCATCGCCTCTATGACCTGATCGAGGACGTTTGAGGGGACGCTGAAGCTCGATTCCCCGTCCATCGTTTCGAGTCGGATCGTGCTCTTTCGACGCTTCGTTCGGACGGCGAGCCGTTCGACAGCGTGGCCGAACGGCTCGACGGACTCGTCCTTCAACAGCCCCTCGGACCGGTAGAGATACGTCGTCGCGGTCGTCACCGCGACCGTGTCGCCCCCGCCGAGCTCGATCGTCCTGAGGACTCGCGCGTTGCCGACGGCCTCCGACAGCAGACCGGGGAGTTCGCTCATACCTGTTGTGTACCCACACCGTAGCATAAAATGGGGTGATCGTGCGGGGCGGTGACACCTCGAATCACGCGAGGGAGATAGGAAAGTTGAAGGGCGAGAGCGGGCAACCTGCAGGTGAGCCCGGGTGGCTTAGCTGGACATAGCGCCGCACTCATAGGGTACGAGGCGGTAGCCGTCATGTCCTGAGACGCTGCCTGCGTCTCGTTCCTGGGACATGCGGAGATCGAGGGTTCGGAGCCCTCCCCGGGCATACTTAAATGGGGCCAACGCCCCTTTTCGATTGCATCCCATAGGGAGGCGTGTTTGAATTTGACCGGTGGGTCCGGTCGGGCCTCGACCGGGGACAGCGGTGGATCGGAAGCGAAACGGCCTTTTAGATTCGTCTTGAGAGCCGTGCATGGATCCGTCCTTCGGGATCGAGTTACCGATCCGGTACCGCGATCTCGACACGTCCGATCACGTCAACAACGCGGTGTACGGAACGTATCTCGAACACGCCCGGCTCCGGTATTTCGACCGCGTCCTCGAGGTTCCGCTGGAGGAGCGGGAGATGGTGCTCGCGAACCTGAACGTCGATTTCGCCCGGCCCCTGACCCTCGAGGATCGCGCCGTCCGGATCGCCTGTGGCGTCGCGGATATCGGCGGGTCGAGTTTCCGAATGGAGTACCGGGTCACGGCGGCGTCCGACGATGAACCGTCCGCAACCGCCGAGACGACCCTCGTCGCGGTCGAAGACGGGCGCCCGCGGGAGATTCCCGCCGAGTGGCGCGAGCGGTTCGCGGAGTTCGAAGCGGATCTATAATATGGGCGCATTCGGTCCGATGTCGACACGCTGATGCCGGTGGTCGCCGATGATGTCGTGTGGAGTCAGACGACCCGACCGTGATCGGCGTGCTCGCGGTGACGACCGAGGATATCGTGACCGCCATCGAGGCCAACGAGCGCCGCGGCGCGGACGCGGTGCTTCGCGTCACGCCGCCGTTCAGCGGCCGGATGCGGGCCCGTCTCCATCTCGATGGGGCCGAAAGCGAATACGACGACCCCGCCCCGCTTCACCTCGAGCCGGATCGGTTCGTCGGCGCGGTTCCGGCGTTTCCGTCCCCCGACGACACCGAAGACGAGATCAGATCGGACCCCGAGGTGACGTACTCCCCGGAACGGCACCGCGAACGCCACGAAGCCGCGGTCGAGGCGTGGCGCGAGGAGGTTCGGGAGGCGGTTCTCGACGCGGTGACGGTCCGGACGCCGTCCGGCGGCCACGACGTCCGGGTCGCGACGCTCGGATAGCGGTCGATGTTATATCCGTTATAACTCTTTAGATTCGGTTATGAAAGTTTTCGCCGCCGCTGATCGAGTTATGAAATGGCGGAAGGCGGCTGAATGCCACGGTGAAATGTCTCGAACCCTCTGGCGGTTATTAGTGGAACACGCCCCTCGTGTTCGGTACGGATGAGTCCCTCCACGCCCACGAACGAACGCAACGCGCCACGCTCCGGATCGTCGCTCCCGGCGGCGATCAAGGCCGGGGCGTTTTGGGCCGCCGTGTTGTTGCCGTTTTGCTCGCTCGCGCTCTTGCTCGGCGGGCTCGATACACCGACCGAGTACGTCGTGTTCGTCGGGCTCGTCGTCACGAACGTCCTCGCGTTGATCGCCGGACACGACTACGGCCGATGACGCGGATCGTTGGATCGGCGATCGTCCGTTCCGTGGGTCTCTGCACAACGTCACGGGGCCATCGGACGGGGCCACGACGATTACCCCGTCGCGGTCACCTGTTCCGATAGCCCCGGAGCTCCGCCCGTATCGAGCGCCGTTTGACGAGGCCGAACCCGACGAGGATGACGACGAATCCGACGACAGTCGGGAGGTCGATCACCTCGTTCAAAAAGAGAAACCCGGCGAGCGCCGCAAAGACCGGGGCGACGTAGGAGACGAGATTGATTTCGATCGCGCCCAACCGTTCGAGGAGATCGAAGTAGATCAAAAACCCGAGCGCACTGGCGACGACTGCAAGATACAGTAGCGCAGCCGTCTCCCGGAGGGGCGGAACACCGGAAACCGGCTCGCCGAGGCCGAGGCTGAGTCCGTGCATGAGCACCGCGCCCGCGAGCATCGACCACGCCTCCATCGTCTCGATCGGTAACCCGCTGTCGAGGCGTCGGGTCAGAACGCTTCCCAGGGCGAAACAGAGCGCGGCACCGAACACGAGCGCTTCGAACCGCGAGCCGACGAGGTTCGCCGGAGTCGGCCGCGCGAGGACGGTTACGCCGACGAGGCCGAGAAGCATACCGACGGCACCGACGGCCGTCAGCCGCTCGTCCGGGAGGAAAGCCCTGGCGAACGCCGTCGTGAGAACCGGCGACAGCGAGACGATGACGGCGGAGGCGGCGCTCGTCGTGCCGCGTTGACCGATGAACAACAGCGTGTGGTAGCCGACGATGATGAAGACGGTCCCGACTGCGACGGCGAGCCACTCCACCCGTCTCTCAGGAATCCAGTGATCCGTCGCCCAGGCCGCATAGCCGAGCATCAATACACCGGCGATGTCGAACCGGAGTGCGGCGAAAAACACCGGCGCGTCGAAGAAGTACGCCGGATCGGCAGGGTCGCCGACGCCGGCTTTGATCGCCATGAACGCCGACCCCCACACCGCCGCGAGCGTCACGAACAGCCCGAGATTGCGGTAGCGCACAACTAGGGGTACGAAGACACCGGTCTCAAGCTTTCGACATCGGGCGGCGAGACGACGCTTCCTACGGGTTTATTTCAATGGTGTTATATTTTATACTCCGTTTCGTTATGTGAATTAAACGATCGGGGCGGTACGCCGAAACCAACCACCCGACTCGGGCGAATGCGGTATGAATTGCTGAACACAGTCGGTTTCCTCGTATCTTCCTCGACGTTTCCGTTCTATCGCCTGTCTTACGTTTCTGCTCCGATATACGGATTCGAGCCAGTGAAAGCGATGATACTGAAAACGGTGCCGCTGAAACGTATTTATATCGTATAAAATTAAAAAGGCGAACGTTATTTTAATCATTAACCATATAGATTAGCTATGCTCCACACGAAAGGTCCGGTTTTGACTGTCGATGTGGGGACCGGGGACGCCTTCGAAACGGAGATCGATAGCGTTCTCGAACGGGAAATCGGTGGGCGCGCGCTCGCGACCGCGCTCGCACACGAACGGGTCCCGTTTGATGCCGATCCCCTCGGCTCCAAGAACCGGCTGTATCTGACGAGTGGTCCCCTACAGGCCTCACAGATGAGTTTCACCGGCCGGATGAATTTGACCGGGGTATCGCCGTTGACGGATGGTCTCGTCTCGACGAACGCGGGCGGATACCTCTCACGGAACTTCACTGCAACAGGGTATTCTGCTGTGGAGTTCGTCGGTAAAAGCGATGATCTCGTAGCGGTCCACATCACCGACGAGGAGGTCAAACTGGAGACCGTTCCGGAGCTCAAGGGTTCCTCCGTCTCCGAAGTCTCCGAGTACATGGACGCTGAACACGGTCTCGGCTCCGAGCACTGCATAACTGTCGGGCCTGCGGGGGAGAACGGTGTTCGGTTCGCCTCGGTGATGACGTTCGATTCGCGAGCCTTCGGCCGTGGGGGGCTTGGCGCGGTTTTTGGTGCGAAAAACGTCAAATGCGTTACCTTCGACGGCGACTCGTCCCCCGAAATTGAGCTTCCGGATGCTCCGGCGTCGGACATCCATCGCGAAGCCGCTACTAGCGAACATATGATGCGCGATGCGGGGACGACTGCCTTCACGGAGTTCATCAACGATGAGTTCTCACTGCCGACGCGGTACTTTTCAGAGCGGGCGTTTGAAGACGCTGCCAGTATCGGAGGGGAGGCGATCAAAGAGAAAAAGTACAAAAAGGCGGCCTGTTCCGCGTGCGCGTTCGCCTGTAAGCTGCCCACCCGCGATCAAGAATCGGGGGTTGAAACGGAGGGGCCTGAGTTCGAAACGGTCTTTGCGTTTGGATCCAGCCAGGGCGTGGGTGACATGGTGGATGTGATGCGGGCAAACGAGCTCTGTGATGAACTCGGGATGGACACCGTCTCGGCGGGGGTGACAGTAGCGGCCTACCTGGCCAGTGAAGACGAGTTCGGAAACGCCGAACTGGCTCGGGAGGTTACCGAGAAGATCGCCCACAGGGAAGGCATCGGTGACACGCTCGCGGAGGGTGTTGCCCGGTGTCATCAGAAATTAGACGTTGAGGATTGGACCGTGAAGGGCATGGAGTTCGCGGCACACGACGGTCGGGTGTGCCATGGCCAAGCGCTGTCGTACGCAGTAGCGAACCGAGGGGCCGATCATATGTACGCCGGCGTGTACGGTCTCGAATACAACGGGACAATACCGCCGGAGGGTTTCGATGGAAAGGCCGAGGCCGTCATAGATCGGGAAAACCATGCTGCATTTCGCGACTCGGGGATCGTCTGTGAGTTCTCGGGTGCGGGTGTTACCGGCATCATAAACGAAAATCATCTCGAGCAGTTGTTCGATGCGGACTACGAGGAACTGATGGCGGTCGGCGCGCGGTGTGTGGAGCGCGAGCGGCATTTCAACAATCAACGTGGGCGGGATATCGAGGATGACGAGGTCCCGTACGCTGACGAGCTACCCGACCTCGAGAGTGCACGCGCCGAGTACTACGAGTTGCGCGGGTGGAGTGATGATGGGATGGTCCCGGACGGGGCAGCCGATAGTGGAGACGTCCCTGCGGACGATTGAGCACGCTATGGCTCGAATCAGCTGGGGTCCCGGTCCGAGGGGTGTACCGCCGTCGAGCGTGAGTACTGAAATCCAATGACGAACCGGATACGTATTGAAATACGCTTCTTCGGTCAGCTCCGGGATACTGTTGGACGAAAAATAATTGAATTTGACGTCGAGAACGGAACGACTCTTGATCGGATGATCGATGAGCTTCTGGAGGAGTACCCCCCACTGACGGGGTATCTCGCCGATACTGAAGCTCGTTCGTCATCGTTGGTTGTTATGAAAAATGGGACGCATGTTCAACACCTGAATGAATCCGATCCGGTCCTTGATGACGGGGACACAGTGACTCTCAGTACCTCCGTCGCTGGCGGTGTCACCTGACATACTGAGAGGGATTGTGGAACTCGCCGTGGTCCTTGCGATCGTGGCCTTACGGTACGGGACGCGTACACAACACGTTGTATACAGTCCGTTTGACCCGCTTCAGTCGCGTTCGGCGCGACGTTCCGCGCTGAGTGCCCGAAGGAGGTCCTGCCGCGCGACGATGCCTAACAGCGCCCCCGCCTCGTCGGCGACCGGGAGCCGGTTGATATCGCGATCGCCGTCCGCCAACAGCCCGAGCAGTTCGTCGACGTCGGCTTTCGGACTGACGGTCACGACGTCTTTCGTCATCACATCCCTGATCGGCCGACCCGCGTTCCGCGCGAGGTCGATCCCCAGATCGAGTTCGTCCCACGAGAGGTCGACAGCGTAGGTGAGCGATTCGAGAAACGGCGGGAAACCGACGGGGATCCAGAGCGTCCGGTCGGAGGGCTGGAACAGATCGACGAGGTCGCCCTGCGTGACGATTCCGACGACGAGTCCGTCCTCGGTGACCGGAAACCCGTTGAAATCGGCGCGGGCGAGTCGCCCGAGCACGTCGCCGACGTCGTCGTCGGGCGAGACCGTCTCGACATCCCGGGTCATGATTTCGCGTGCGTTCACGCCTCCGAATTTTCGGCCGGAGCGCATAGACGTTGCGGCGGGGGCCGGAACGGATTTGAGACCCCACCCACAGGAAAGCCGTCCAGGAACCTTTTATTTCGGTCCGCCCGACGCTGCTGTATGGAGAGTCTCAACCGGATGGCCGTCGAGTTGGTCGACGAGGCGATCGACTTCGCCGACGAACTCGCGATCGAAGTCGTCGAACTCGACAACGGCGCGGTCGTTCTCGACTTCGGCGTCGAGGCGGTCGGCGGCGTCGAGGCCGGACTGCTGTTGGCGGAGATCCAGACCGGCGGGCTGGCGACGGTCCAAACCGGCATCGAAGAGATCGACGGAACGCCGCGAACGCACGTCGAAGTATCGACCGACCACCCCGCGATGGCGTTTCTGGCCGCCCAGAAGGCGGGCTGGGAGCTGTCGATCGAGGGGTTCGAGGGGCTCGGAAGCGGTCCCGCCCGAGCGCTCGTCGCCGAGGAGGAGGAGTATCAGCGGATCGGGTACCGCGACGCGGCCGATTTCGCGGTGTTAGCGATCGAGAGCGACGAACTTCCCGGGGAAGCGGTCGCAGAACACGTCGCCGAGCGGACGGGCGTCCCGACCTCGAGCGTCTTCCTGCCGGCGTTCTCGACGGCGAGCGTCACCGGCAGCGTCGCCTTGGCCGGGCGGGCGGGCGAACTCGCGGCGTTTCGGCTCTCGGAACTCGGCTACGATCCGCTCGATATACTGACCGTGACCGCCTCGGCACCGGTCGCCCCGGTTCCCGACGAGGACGGCGACGCGATGGCCATGACAAACGACGCGCTCGCGTACGGCTCCAGGGTTCACGTGACCGTCGACGAGCCGTTCGGTCGGTTCGACGAGATCGTCTCGACGGCCGGAGAAGCGTTCGGGACGCCGTTCTCGGAGATCTTCGACGAGCACGGCTGGGATTTCTACGAGGTTCCGGTGGAAGTGTTCGCCCCCGCACACGTCACGGTCGACGTGGTCGGCGACGGCGTCGAGGTCGTCGGGCGGACGGACGAGTCGATCCTGGCGGAGAGCTTTGGCCTCCGGTAGCGACACGGATTACTCGGACCCTACCGGAGCGATCCGCCCCGGAGAGCGACTCCGTCGTTGCTATCCAAACCGTTTATACTGCGCGGACGGGAACCGAGTGGTATGCCGAAACAGCAGACTGAAGTCCGCGAACTCCAGGAAGGAAACTACGTGATGATCGACGACGTTCCGTCGAAGATCACGGCCTACAGCACCTCGAAGCCCGGAAAACACGGCAGCGCGAAGGCCAGAGTCGAGGGCACCGGTGTCTTCGACGGGCAAAAGCGCAACTTCACCCAGCCGGTCGACGCCAAGATCTGGGTCCCGATCGTCAACCGCAAACAGGGTCAGGTCGTGTCGGTCTCCGGAAAGGACATGCAGGTCATGGACCTCGAGACCTACGAGACGATCACGATGCGCATCCCCGAGGACCTCGACCCCGAATCGGACGACGAGATCGAGTACCTCGAGTTCGAAGGCCAACGCAAGGTCGTCTGATCGGGTCGCGATGGCCGAGTTTCCCGGGGCGGACGCCGAGTTGGCCGCCGCCGCGTACGCCATCGTCGGCGCACCGCTTGACGTCTCGACCACCTTCCGCCCCGGAACCCGGTTCGGCCCCGAGCGCGTCCGTCGGTTCGCCCGGTCGTTCGACGGATACGACCGCCGAACCGGGCTCAGGTTCGGGGAGTTGGTCGCGGACGACGGCGACCTTCCGGCCTGGGACGATGCGACCGAGTACGTCCGATTTCTCGAGGGGGAGCTCGCTGACCACCGCGCCGCCGGCCGGACGCCGCTGCTTTTGGGCGGCGAACACACGGTGACCGTTGCCGGCGTCCGCGCCGCCGACCCGGACGTGTACGTCTGTCTCGACGCCCACCTCGACCTCTACGACGCCTACGCGGGCAACGAGCGGTCGCACGCGACAGTCACCCGGCGGGCTCTGGAGACCGTCGACGAGGCGGTGTTACTCGGGGTTCGAACCGGCAGCGAGGCCGAGTGGGAGCGCGCCGCCGAGGCCGACGTAACGGTCGTCGAACCCGAGCGCGTCGGCTCCTGGACTCCGGATTTCGACGGCGACGCCTACCTGAGCGTCGACATCGACGCCGCCGATCCGGGCTTTGCGCCCGGGACCGGAACCCCGGTACCGTTCGGGCTCCGGCCCCGGGAGCTGCGCGGCGTCGTCCGGACCGTCGCACCGCTGGCGGTCGGCTTCGACGTGACGGAGGTGAACGACCGCGACGACGGCCAGGCGGCCTCGCTCGCCGGGAAGCTGTTACAGGAGTTCGTTTTTTCGCACGCCGACAGCTGAGACGGATCGGTGCACCCGGTTGCCGACGGGGGGCGGACGGGTGCTCGCCGCGGCGCGACAGCACCGGCCCGCACGGTTCCGCGAGGATTTATATACCGAAACGGGAGCAACCACCCCATGCTCGAAACGACCATCGAGCGGCGAACGATGCTAAAACGTGTCGCCGCGTGCGTCGGCGGGATCGCTGCGGCGTTGGGCGTCGGTTACGTCGGGTCGCGGCCGTCGGCGGCGGTCGAAGCCGACGATCGGTTCCTCGCCGACGACGTTCGGGTTGAACGAAACGACGGCGAGTTGGATGCCGTCACCGTTGCGCCGGAACTCGCGCTCTCGTGGACCGATTTCGGCGGCGGCGTCGACACCGTCGACGTGACGATGTCAGCCGCGCTCGACGGGGAATCGGGCTTCGACGTGCTGTTCGATGACCCCGTCGACGGGGACGCGGTCACGGTCGACGGCGACGCGTTCGACGCGACGGACGGGTCAGTGACACTGGAGTTCGACCGCCTCGATTTGACCGCGACCGGATCGGCGGTCGCCCTCGAGGAGTTCGGCGGCGACCTCGACCCTGGAACGTCGAAAACAACCGGCGTCGAGTTGACGCTCCGCGTCGACGTCGTGGGCGAGCAGGCGGAGACGGTGACGACCGTCGAGACGACGCAGTTCGGCGTCACCGTCCACAATCCCGAGGGCGAGACCTCGACGACCGGCCGGGCACACACGAACGCTGAGTGACCGACCCGCGCCGTCGAATACAAGACGGAGCCGCGAGACGCCCACGTATGAAGCTCTCCGAGTTCAGGGATCGGCTGAACGACCGACTCGATCACGACTCGTTCGCGGATGTGGACGCGAGCCCGAACGGGCTACAGGTCGGCTCCGCCGACGGGACTGTCGAACGGGCGGCGTTCGCCGTCGACGGCGTCGAAGCGACTGTCCGGTCGGCCGCGGAGTTCGGAGCGGACGTGCTCGTCGTCCACCACGGGTTCGTCTGGGGCGGCATCGATCGGGTGACGGGGATCGAATACGACCGCGTGGCCGCGTGCGTCGACACCGACGTGGCGCTGTACGTCTCCCATCTCCCGCTCGACGGCCACGACGAGTTAGGCAACGCGGCCGGCCTCGCGTCGTTTCTGGGCTGTGAGCCGGTCGCCCCGTTCGGCGAGTACGGCGGCGTGACGATCGGACAGCGCGCCCGCGCGGACGGCGCGATACCCGTCGGGGAACTCGAATCGCGGCTCTCGAAACTCGACACCGCGGGCCGGCCCGTTCGAACCCTCGGGTTCGGCCCGGAGACCGTCGAGGAGATCGCCATCGTGACGGGCTCCGGAACGGACTGGATCCGGGAAGCGGCAGCGGCTGGCGTCGACGCGCTCGTGACCGGAGAGGGCAAACAACAGGCCTACCACGAGGCGCGCGAGGCGGGGCTCAACGTCCTCATGGCCGGCCACTACGCCACGGAGACGTTCGGCGTCAAGCGCCTCCGCGACCTCGTCGAGGAGTGGGGGATCGAGACGGCGTACATCGATCATCCGACCGGACTGTGAACGGGTGGGCTTTCGCCTTGTTACCGCTGTAGCCGAGGATCGATCAGAGCACACCAGTCGTCGTCACCGCCTCTATGGCGGCCGCCTCGTCGATGCCATCCCCGAGAATCGTGTAGCGATCCCGGATCTTGTGAGCGGTCGTCATCGCCTCGATGAACTGCTCGCCGTCGATCCCGAGTCCGTCTGCCGTCGTCGGGGCTTCGATCCCGGCGAGGGCGTCGCGGACGCGACGCCACTCGCCGCCCTCGCCGCTGTGGAGATACTCGATGACGATCGACGCGACCCCGACCTGGTGGCCGTGGAGGGCGGTGTTCGGAGCGATGCGATCGAGTTGGTGGGAAATGAGGTGTTCGGCCCCCGACGCGGGCCGCGAGGACCCCGCGATCGACATCGCCACTCCGGAGGAGACGAGCGCTTTGACGACAACCCAGGCGGACTCCTCTAACCCACGCTTGATCGAGTCGGATCGATCGACCAGCATCTCGGCGGTCATCTGCGAGAGCGCCCCCGCGTACTCGCTGTACTCGACGTTCTTCAGCCGGTGGGCGAGTTGCCAGTCCTTGACCGCGGTGTAGTTCGAGATGATATCAGCACAGCCCGCGGTCGTCAGCCGCCAAGGCGCCGCCGCGATGAGTTCGGTGTCGGCGATCACCGCCAGCGGCGGGTGCGCGGCGACGGAGTGGCGGGTGTCGCCGTCGGGGACCGAGCCCCGCCCCGAGACGATGCCGTCGTGGCTCGCCGCCGTCGGAACGGAAATGAGTCCGCAGCCGCGTTCGTCGGCCGCCATCTTCGCGATGTCGATCGGCTTGCCGCCGCCGAGGCCGATGAGGTAGCCGGCGTCGGCCGCCTCGGCCGCCGCGAGCACGTCCTCGACGGCCGAAAACGTCGCCGATTCGACGGTGGTCACGGCCGGGTCGATCCCGAGTTCCGCAAAGTCCGCCCGGAGCCGGTCGGCGGCCATCGCTTTCGGCGTCGGGCTCGTGACGATGAGCGGTCGACCGTCAAGATACAGTTCCCCGACGACGTCGACGACCCGATCGAGGACACCGTGACCGACGACGACGCTCCGCGGGAGGCGGATCCACGTCGATTTGTCGAACATACGAACCCTGAGTAAGGCGGAACTAAAACCGTTCTCCCCGTTCGGCGGTCGATGGACTACACCTGGTCGGGTTCGTCCCGCCGAACGCTGAAATACGTGACCGTCAGGACCAAAAGCAACACCGCGAACGCGGTAGCCCCGGTCAACGCATCGATCCCGGTTTCGAAGTCGTCGATCCGAAAGCTGATGATCTCCCGGGCGACGGCGATAATCGCCGC
>CAZOFL010000054.1:0-15948 GCA_964579035.1 uncultured Natronomonas sp.
GGCCCGATTCGAGCGCCGCGCGATACTGCTTTTCGGCGTCGGGACGCTCGCGCTGTTGCTGGTGATGTTTTATTACCCGGTCGGGACCGTTTTCGTCGAGGCGGTCCTCATCGAGGGCGTTTTTACGCTCGCAGTGTTCGTCGAACTCCTCCGTGACCCGTTTTATTTCGGCGAGTTCGCCCGGTTGTTCGCCGGCGAATCGCCGATCGCCGTCGGCCGCGACCTGCTCTCGGCCGACCGTCGGATCGGCATCATCGGGTTCACCGCGTATCAGGCGGCGCTGTCGACCCTTTTGAGTGTCACGCTCGGCCTTCCGGCGGCGTATCTCCTCGCACGGTTCGAGTTTTACGGCCGGAAGACGCTTCGGTCGCTCACGATCCTCCCGTTCGTCGTTCCGTCGATCATGGTCGCGGTCGGCTTCGCGGCGACGTTCGGCGACAACGGCACCGTGAACGTCGCCCTCGACCGGCTCGGCCTCCCGCCGCTTCAGTTGATGTTCACGCTGGAGATAATTCTCATCGCCCACGCGTTCTACAACGCACCGCTCGTCGCTCGCGTGACGACGGCGGCCTGGGAATCGGTCGACGCCAGCGCCGTCGAGACCGCCAGAACCCTCGGTGCGAGCCCGTTCCGAGCGTTCCGGGACGTCGTCGCCCCGCAACTGTATCCCGCGGTGTTGATGGGAGCAACGCTGACCTTCGTGTTCACGTTCGGGACGTTCCCGATCGTCCTCGCGCTCGGTGGGTTTCAGCTCGCCACTGTCGAGGTGTTCATCTACCGGTTGATACGTAACCTTGAGTACGCGGAGGCGGCGGCGTTGGCGATCGTCGAGTTGGTCATTACGCTCGGGCTCCTGTACGGCTATCTCCGCTACGAGGCGTCCCACGCCGTCCGTTCACGGGGTCGGCGCCCCTTGCCCAGACGGCGGCTTCTGCCGGAGGCGACATCGGCTCGGGAACTGCTGCCGCGGGTCGGACTCGCCGTGTACGTCCCGATCGCCGCGTTCGTGTTCCTCGCCCCGATCGCGAGCATGACCTACGGGAGTTTCACCGGCTCCCAGGGAATGACGCTCGACAACTACCGGTTCCTGCTCGAACGACAGGCGACCGGCGCGGCGTTCCAGGTCCAGCCGTTCCGGGCGATCAGAAACTCCGTGCTGTTCGCGTTCGCGGCGCTCGCGATCGCCCTGCCGATGGGAGTCGCGGTGTCGACGCTCACCACGCGGCGCTACCGCGGGCGAAAGCTGGTCGACGTCGTCGCGATGGCGCCGCTCGCGGTGTCGGGGATCATCGTCGGGCTCGGATTGTTGCGCGGTGTCGTCTTCGGCGTCGACATCGGCGGCTGGCGGTTCGCGGCCAGCGGCGCAGTCGCCATCGTCGCGGCCCACGCCGTCGCCTGCTACCCGTTCGTCGTCCGGACCGTCGCCCCCGGACTGGAGTCGTTGGATCAGTCGCTGGTCGAAACCGCGAGGGTGCTCGGCGCGGCGCGGACCAGGGTGCTCGTCGACATCGAGATCCCGCTGGTGTGGCCGGGCGTCGTCGCCGGCGCGGCGTTCGCTTTCGCCATCTCGATGGGCGAGTTCTCCTCGACGGTCGTCCTCGCCTCGGGTACCGACCAGTTCACGATGCCGGTCGCGATCGAACGGTTCATCGGGCGTCGGCTCGGACCCGCAACCGCCATGGGCGTCATCCTGCTCGTCGTCACGAGCATCAGTTTCGTCGTCATCGACCGGCTCGGCGGTGAGAGCTTTGGCATCTGACGGCGTCCCGGCCGTCGAGTTCGACGGCGTGACCCGCCGTTTCGGCCCGACGACCGCCGTCGACGACGTGTCGCTGTCGGTCCGAGAAGGGGAGTTTTTCACCCTCGTCGGCCCCTCCGGGTGCGGAAAGACCACGACGCTTCGGTTGATCGCCGGCCTCGAACAGCCGACGGAGGGGGCGATCCGGTTCGCCGGCGAGGACGTAAGCGACGTGCCACCGGAGGACCGCGGCGTCGGCGTCGTGTTCCAGCGATACGCGCTGTTTCCGCACATGAGCGTGGCCGGGAACGTCGCCTACGGGCTGAACTTCGCGGATCCGCCCGGCGGCGTCTCGAGGGCCGAACGCGTCGAGGAGCTCCTCGAGTTGGTCGGGCTGGACGGGTTCGGCGAGCGTGATCCGACGGCGCTTTCGGGCGGACAGAGACAGCGGGTCGCGCTGGCGCGGGCGCTCGCCCCCGGTCCCGACCTCCTCTTGCTCGACGAGCCGATGAGCGCGCTGGACGCCCGTCTCAGGCAACGGCTCCGGCGCGAGCTAAAGGAGATTCAGACGGAACTCGGTGTGACGACGATCTACGTCACCCACGATCAGGCCGAGGCGCTCGCCGTCTCCGATCGGCTCGCGGTCCTATCGTCAGGGACGGTGAAACAGATCGGAAAACCGGAATCGCTCTACCGGCGGCCCGAAAGCCGGTTCGTCGCCGAATTCCTCGGCGAAAACAACGTCTTCGACGGTGAGGTGATCGGAGCGGGGAAAAGCGGGCGGACGACCGTCCGTGCCGACGGCCACGAGTTCGAGCTCGACGCCTACGGGCCGGTGGCGGGGGATCTGAGCTTCTGTGTCCGCCCGGGCGCGTTCCGGACTGACGCGAGCCGCAACCGGATCACCGGCCGTGTGATCGACAGCGAGTTCCTCGGTGAGACGGTCCGGACCCGCCTATCGTGGAACGATAGACGGCTGATTGTGGCGCTCCCCGAGCCGCCGGGCGACGAGGCGTTGACGGTCGGGTTCGAGCCCGGTGCGGCGTGGATCTTCGAGCGTCGGGGCGGGGGCACGGGGAGCCGTGAGACGGACGTCTGACGGGTGTTTAAGCGGTTGAGGTGTCAGATTCGGGTATGCACACCCGCCGCACCATGCTCGGGGCCGCCGCGGTCTCGGTCGCGTCCGTCTCGGTGGCCGGCTGTACGGGGGCGCTCGGGACCGGCGCCGACTCGGGGGGCGGCGACGCCGACGGCGTCACGCTCGAGGAGCTGTCGATACAGAACGCGAACCGCAAGCCCCACGAGATCCAGTTGGCGGTCGAGGCCGACGGCGACGTGCTCCACCTCGGGGCCTACGAACTCGACGCTAACGGCGACAGCCGGACGGTCGACGGCGAGTGGGCCGAGAGGCCCGGAGCCTACCGGATCCACGCGACGCTCGACGACGGTGAGGTCCGGACCGCGGACGTAACTGACGGAATCAACGACGAAACCGGCTGTGTCCGCGTGCTGATCCGCATCGACGGCGACGGGGAACTCGCGGTCTGGAACGGCTCGAACTGCGGCCCCGACGCCGAGGAACCGGAACCCGACGACGCTACCGGTTAGCCGAACGTCCGCTCCAGTTCCGCCTCGATCTCCTCGACGTACGCCGAGAGTACGGTCTCGAAGCGCTCCTCGGAGACGACGACCCCCGTCCCCGAGAGCCGATCGTACGGGTCCTCGGGGACATCTAGGTAGAACGTCCCTGCCTCGTCGTCGTAGAAGGGCTCCGACTCGTTGAGCACGTTCTGGTCGATCCCGTGGATCAGCGTCGAGTCGTACTCGTCGTTCATCCGGTTGAAAACGTTCTTGTACGCCTGCTGGAGTTGCGGAAAGAGGTCGACGTACTTCTTTTCGTCGAAGGTTTCTGCGTCCATGCGGCCGGGTTGGGTATCGACGGTCAAAAACCGGTCGAAGCTGTTTCGGGGTGCCATCGGCGAGCACAATTCCTTTTAGGCCCCCCCGTCAGCGACGGGTATGTACCGAAGCGGGCAGTTCGTCGCGGAGCACGTCGAGCCGACGACGCCGGAAAAACGCCAACCGAACGGGATCGATCTGACGCTCGAAGCCGTGTTCGAGCAGCGCGAACCGGGACGGATCGGCCGCGAGGGGAAGACGGTCGGTGGACGGGCCGAACTACCACCGAACGGCGGCGATGACAGCACAGACGGGGACGACACCACCGGCGTCTACTGGCTCCCGCCGGGCGGCTACGTCGTCCGCTACGGCGAGACGGTGTCGATCCCGGAGGGCCACGTGGGATTTATTTATCCCCGGTCGTCGCTGTTGCGGAACTCGTGTATGCTCGATACGGCGGTCTGGGACGCCGGCTACGAGGGGAAAGGCGAGGGACTTCTCGAGGTGTACCACGGCGTCGAGATCGAACCGGGCGCACGGATCGCTCAGTTCGTCCTCGCCGAGGCGGGCCACGGGGGGACGTACGACGGGAGCTACCAGGGCGAAAACCTGTGATAAAAAACGGACCGCCGAACGCCGCCGTTTATATCCTCCGGGCCGTGGATCGGGTATGAGCGTTCGCGCCGAGTTCGACGAGTGGGCGGCCGACGGCCGCGACCGCGGAATGGAACAGCGCCACTGGCATACGGCGAAGCACGCCTTGGCCCGGATGCCGGTTGAAGAAGGCGAGACCGTCCTCGATCTCGGCTGTGGCAGCGGCTACGCCGGGCGGGCGCTGCGGGAGGCGAAGGAGGCGGGCCGCGTCTACGGCCTCGACGGCGCGCCCGCGATGGCGGAGAACGCCCGGGGCTACACCGACGATCCGGGCGTCGAATACGTCGTCGGGGATTTCGACGCGCTGCCGTTCGAGACCGACAGCGTCGACCACGCGTTCTCGATGGAGGCGTTCTACTACGCTTCGGACCCTCACAACACCCTCAACGAACTCCGACGTGTCATCCGTCCCGGCGGCACCTTCTACTGTGCGGTCAACTACTTCGAGGAGAACGTTCACACCCACGGCTGGCAGGAGAACATCCCGATCGAGATGACCCGCTGGGACTACGGGGAGTACCGCGAGGCGTTCCGGAGCGCGGGGTTTCACGTCGCCGAACAGGACACGATCCCGGATCGGGAGACGGAGATCCCACCCGAGAGCGAGTTTCCGACCGAGGAGTGGGGGACGCGCGAGGCGATGGTCGAACGCTACCGGGAGTACGGGACGCTTCTGACGGTCGGTGTCGTTCCCTGAAAAACGCATTCGAAGTACGGTGAGTATCGACGTTCGACCGGCGACGAAAGAATAAATACGCAACGCCCCGACCGTACATCGAGGTACGCAACATCCACCGCTAAACCATGCAGGATCACACATACAACGAGGTTAGGGCCGAGATGGGCCTCGCCTTCGATCTGTCGATCGGATCGAAGATGATACTTACCGTCGGAACGCTCCTGGCTTCGACACTGGCCGCACCGGCAGTGCACTTTCGCCGCGACTACATCCGGGAGTTGGAAGGGACGGCATTTTTCGCCGAATCGATCAGCACGAGTGCAGGAATCGCGATTCTATTTGGGAACGTGAGTACGTTCGTTATTGGACTGTACATGTTAAAGCTCGTCCGAGACCGGAGTAGGGCCTCCTCTCTAACGAAAGCGGAAATAAAACGGAACCTCCGAAACGAGGACGTTCTCATGTATTTTCAGGTCTTTGGCACGCTGGCGGTTTTCCTGCCGCTCGTGCCGATCGTAATCGGCGGGATCTTTCCCGGGCTGATTGAGCCGATACATGCTGCCGGAATTACGGTCTACCGCCCGTTTGAGACGCTCGTGCTCGACATCCGTTATATCGCCCTCGTCACCGGCGGCGGCTTCGGCCTGCTCCTCTGGGCGATGTGGTGGTTGATAAAGGCGGACAGTCACTCGCACTGATTGCGGTGACGTGGAAGATCACGCTCTACATCGCATAATCAACGCAGGGGCGGTCCCGACGATATCAGTCGGCGGCCGCGCTCCGTCGCCGCCACTCTTCCAGCGTGAACCGATCGTAGGGCGTTTCGCGCTCCAGAACCCAGCCGTCGCGGTCGAACTCGGGGTAGTAGCTATCGCCGTCGTAGTCGCCGCGAACCCGGCTCAACACCATCCGATCGACGCGTGGCTGAAACAACTCGTAGATGCCGCCGCCGCCGAGGACGTAGGCCGTCTCGGCGCCGGTCGATTCGGCGATTTCGACGGCGGTTTCGACCGCGTCGGCGTGGCGGGCGGTTTCGACGCCGTAGTCGCGCTCCGTCCGGCTCAGGACGATCTGCATACGTCCCGGGAGGTCATCGCGCATCATCCCGAAGGAGCGTCGGCCGAGGATGATCGGCGAGTCCGACACCAGCTTGCGGTACTGTTTTTTATCCGCCGGGATCGACGGCCACGGGAGTTCGCCGTCGAGGCCGATCGCGCCGTTGTCCGACACCGCGGCGACGGAGACCAGTTCCATGTGTTCACTCCTCGTATCGCTCGCCGGCCGGAATCGCGACCTCAAGCCAGTTTTCCTGCGGCGGCAACGGACACTCGTAGGCCCCGCTGTACGCACAAAACGGGCTGTACGCGAGGTTGAAATCGAGCGTAAACGTGACGCCGTCGGCCAACTCGCCATCGTAGTGTAACTCCATATACCGGCCGCCGGGGTACGTCTGCTGGCCCGTCGTCTTGTCACGGAACGGGACGAAGAGCGACCCCGATCCCTGATCGACACGGCGGTAGCCGACGAGGGTACACTCCGTCACCTCGCCGCGCTGGTCGGGCACCTCGAAGTGCAAACGCGCCGCGCGCTCGTACAACTCCTCGCCGTCGGCGGTCGTCTCCATTGGGACCGTCTCGTCGCTCTCGTCGAGTTCGACCGTCGCCTCGATGCGGTAGTCGGGGTCCGGATCGAAGTAGTCGAGCCCGTCGAACTCGCGGCGACCCTCCGGCCCGAGCGGCGAGTTGTGGGGTTCGAGGAACTTCTCGTCCTTGCGCTCGCGATACGATTCGAGCTCCTCCCGCCAACTGTCGACGTCGAAGGACATACCGGAACGTGGGCGTCGCTGTGCATAAGCCGTCCGGGACGCACACGCGAGCGGAGCAACAGCCATCGGTCGATACGTCTTTAGGTGAAGACGAATCAGTTCCGGTCGTGTCCACGGACCCCGACTGGCGGCCGATCTTCGGCCACGACGAGCCGTACGACGACCAAGTCGACGGCATCGAGTGTGCGATCGAAACCGCCCGCGAATCGGGGTTCGTGGCCCTCGAAGGCGCCTGCGGCACCGGCAAGACGATGCTCGCGCTCACCGCTGGAATCTCGTTGGTCCGCGACCCCGACTCGGATTTCGAGCGTGTGTTCGTGTTGACGAGCGTCAAACAGCAACTCAAGCAGTTCGAGGCCGACCTCCGAACGATCAACGGAACCCTGCCCGACGACTGGCGGCCGGTCTCGGCGATGACGCTCGTCGGAAAGGCCGACGTCTGCCCGTACAACCTCGCCGGAACCGGCGGAATCGACGACCGAAACGTCTACGAGCGGTGTGAGGGACTTCGCGAGCGGACCCGGGGGCTCGCCGACGGCGAGACGACGGCGGGATCGCTTGCGGCCCAGGCGAGAAGCCAGCAGGTCGGGCTCGCCGATTCGGGAAGCGGCGCGACGTACCTGGAGGCCGAAGGCGAACCGACGCCGTACCCGACGGAAACCCCCGAGGCGGGCGAGGGGGGAACGGAGTACTGCCCGTTCTACGCGCAGTATCTCGAAGACCTGCCCGAGGAGGGTGACCCCGTCGAGGCGGTCCCGTTCAATCCGACGGATCGCGGGTTGATCGAGACCGACGACCTCGTCCGGCTCTCGGCCGGCCACGGGAGCTGTCCGCACTCGGTGATGGGCGCGCTCCTGCCGCACGTCGAAGTGCTCGTCGGCAACTATTATCACGCGTTCGATCCGACAACTGTCGAGTCGTTCACCGGCGGGCTCATCGACGAGGGGACGTTCGTCGTTTGTGACGAGGCCCACATGCTCGAACCAAGAGTCAGGGATCTCGTCGGCGACGGCGTCTCGGATCGGGCGCTCTCGGACGCCGAGTCGGAACTCTCCCGTGTCATCGAACCGGTGGCCGCCATCGAGGAGGCCGGAGCGGACACCAGTTACGGCGGCGACGCGAGATCGCAGGCCGAAACGATCCGCGAGACCCTTTCGGAGACGGACGTGACACTGGGCGAACTGAGAGACACCAGACGGTTCCTGAACGCCTTGCTCGATCGCCTCGACGAACGCGTGACGGAGCATCTCGACGACGAGCGACCCGGATGGAGAACCGACCTCCCGAACCTTGAGGACCGCGAAATCCCGCTTAGAGACCCCGAAACGCCACAACCGGACGAACTTACCCGGTGGGCCGAACGCAACGGGTTCGACGCGCGCGTCTGGAGCCGCGCCGAGACCGTCTGTTCGGTCGCGGGGTTGGTGCTCGATACGATCGAACAGGAGGACAAACGCCGCGCTGCGCCCCCGGTCGGCCGGACGCTCGAGTTGTGGTACGGGGCAGACCACACCGACTTCTTTCGGGAGATCGAACTGGAACGGACCTTCGACGACACCCGACCCGAGCGTTCCTGGAAGCGAGCCTACACCGCCACGTACAGCCTCCACAACTGCCTGCCTGCGGGCGCGATCGGCGAGCGCCTCGACGAGTTCGGCGGCGGCGTGTTGATGAGCGCGACGCTCGAACCGCTGGATGTCTTCGCCGAAGTGACCGGGCTCGACCACCTCGAATCCGAGGCCGGCCGCCCCGTCGTCGAACGGACCTACGGCCTCGAGTTCCCCGAGGAAAACCGCGCCTCGTTCGCCCTTTCCGCCCCGAAGTTCACCTACGAGAACCGCGGCGGGACCGACGAGACGACGCCGACGCGGCGGGCCCACGCCAGGGCGATCAAGCAGGTCGCCGCCGCGTCGGGCAACGTGTTGGTCGGGATGCCCTCGTACGGGGAGGCCCAGTGGGCCGCCTCGGTGCTGTCGGATGTCGAAAAACCCGTCCTGTGTGACGAGGCGAGCGACGACGTGGCGACCGAGCGACTGAAACAGGAGTTCTTCGATGGCGAACCGAAGGTCCTGGTCACGAGTTTGCGCGGGACGCTCACGGAGGGCGTCGACTACCGCGGGGACCGCCTCGCCGCCGCCATCGTCTGTGGCGTTCCCATCATCAACACCGCGAGCGCCCGGACCCGCGCAGTTCGGACCGCCTACGAGTCGGCGTTCGGCGACGGGTTCACCTACGCGCTCGCGGTGCCGGCGGTCCGGAAGGCCAGACAGGCGATCGGACGCGTCATCCGCGGACCCGAGGAGCGCGGCGTGCGGGTGCTGTGTGACGAGCGGTACGCGAAGGCGTCGTGGGACAGCGTCCGCGGGTTGCTCGGCGAGGCCGAACGCGAGGAGTTCCGCCCGGTCGGGACGGAGATGTTCGAGTACGCACTCGATGGGTTCTGGGACCGGTAGGTCACGGGGCTCGAAGGGCGGCACCGGCGTTGCTCGCGGCTATGGTTGACGGGCGCAGAAACACTTCCGGTATCGAAGAATGGGCGCCGGAGGCGCGCTCCTTCCCTTCTCCGGATCGTCGGCCGGTCTGTACCAGCGTTCGCGTCCGGAAGCGTTCATAAGTTTCCGTTCTGAATATATAAACATATTGGGCGATTCGAACGTCGATGTCGGGCCGTTCGGACCCACACCGCCCAGGACCGTTCCACAGGGGCCCGGTGACCGGATCGGGCGCTTGCCGGCTCCCGCACCGGTCGGTCTCAGTCGTCGCCGGGCACGGATTGCTCCTCTCTGGGGCCCCCGGGGTGGCCCTCGTGGGCAACGGCGTGTCGGAGCAGCTTCCGGGAGATCGCTGGCACGTCGGCGTCCGTGACGGGGCCGAGTTCCTCGATCGTCTCGACGTCGCGGGGGAACGCCCGGAGGTCGTAATGGTTGCCGATCCCACAGCGGGCCCCCTCACCCATCGCAGTCGGGATCTGGTTGTGCCCGGGGGTGACGTCGCCGACCGCGTAGACGCCGTCGACGTTCGTCCGACCGTGGTCGTCGACCGCGATGGTGCCGTCGTCGTTCAACTCGACGCCGAGTGACTCGGCGAGCTCCGTGTTGTAATCGGAGCCGTACATCGGGAAACCACCGCGGTACTCCCGAACGGTCCCGTCCTCGAACTCGAAGGCCGACAGCCAGCCGTCGTCGTCTTTCTCGAGGCCGACGATGTCCTCGTGGATGATGTCGATCGGGTGATTCTCGACCATCGTGGCCGTCTCCTCGGACCACTCGATGTCGTCCCCGCGGGTGAGGATGTCGACGTCCGGCGTGAAGTTCAGCATGATCATGGCGACGTACGCCGCGGAGTCGCCGGTTCCCATCACGTACACCGGTTCGTCGACGAACATGTACGCATCGCAGTGGAGACACCAGTGGAGCCCCCTGCCGGTCCGTGGGAGCGGTGGGTCGGGCCGTTCGTCGGAGAAGCCGGTCGCGAGAACGACGTGATCGGTCGTCACTTCGTTGTTGCCCGCAGTGACACGGAAGCCGCCGGTCTCGCCTTCGAGGGGTTCGATATCCGTCACGTAGTCCTGCATGTAATCCGCGCCGTACGCCTGGACCTGTTCGGTCGCCGTCGCGAGAAACTCGTTGCCGGAAACGTCCTCCGTGACGCCGATGACGTTGTGGGTGTCGAGCATCATCGCGGCCCGCCCACCGCCGCGGTTGATCACCGCGGTATCGTGTCCGAGTCGGGTCGAATACAGCGCCGCAGTCAGCCCCGCGGGACCGCCGCCGACGACTGTCACCTGATAGTTGTCTGTCATCGGATCGTCGTAGGACACCCACCGTCTTAACGTTCCGGCCGGTGTGCCCGCCCGCCGAGAAACCGGGAGGCGTCTGCGACGCCCGCGCGATTCAGGGGTCGTGATAGTCACCCGCATGGAGAAGGACAGGTGATATAAGTGATGACCGCCTATATTAGGCCGGACCACTCGCGTCAGGGGGCATGCCCCCGCTGTGGGACAGGGAAATCATGACCAGTCGTGTATACAGACTTCACTCAACACTGGAACTGCAACTGGAAGACGTCCACGAATTCTTCGACGAGTACGACCTTCCGGTCGAGATCGAGGACGTCGAGGTAACGAGACGGAACAACACCCTCATCGTCAGCGCGGTTGCCGCCGAGGACAACATCTCGAAGTACACGCCGACAGCCCAGCTGAAAGCGAGCATCACGGAGAATCGCTTGTACGAAACCGAGGAGGGCTGGCAGGAGACGCCCCCGGAGCCCGAAAGCGGCGCGTCCGTCGGCGACGACGACGGACCCCAGTGGGGCAACTTCGGTGACGGCGCCCAAGTACAAGAAGAGGAGCCCGAGATCAACTCGAAGCTCGTCGAGTACGCGTGTTTCAAAGGGGACCGCGAAACGGTGCTCCAGAACACCGCGCTGCAGTACCCCATGTTCGAAGTCCTGTGTGGGCTCGCGAAATACGCCGAAAAGGGCACGTTGACGGCGATCGCCGCCGTCGACGACGAACTCGAGGCGATCCGAATCGTCGAGGGCGAGGAGGTGTCGGCGAGCGTCGAAGTCGTCGACGATCCCCGCGAACGTGACTCGGAAAACACCGTCAACTGGCGCGACAACAAGTTTATCAGCGGCTGATTTCCTCCTGAAGCGCACATCTTTTCCGCCGACATCGCTCGTGAGCGCTAGCCTCCCGAACCGCTGATCGAATCCGGGTGTGATGACCGACGATCGGAAATTTCGCCGACGGGATAGGGGGATTTTTAATCGAAGCCCCGGCGATTCCCGAACGTGTCACTCGTCGCCGCGCTCACCGAAGCCATCCTTCCCGTACTCTCGATCGCCGGGGTCGGCTATCTCCTCGGTCGGGTTCGAGACGTCAGCGTCGACGCGATCGCAACGGTGACGATCTATGTGTTGTTGCCGGCGCTGGTGTTTCACAGTCTGGTGACGACACCGATCGATGAGCGGACTGCTTTTCTACTGGGTGCTGGCGTGTTCGTCTACACCGTCGGCATGCTCGCGCTCGCCGGCGGTGTCGGGTCGGCGATCGGCGAGTCCGGGGCGACGTACGGTGGCCTGTTGCTCTCGAGTTCGTTCCCGAACGCCGGGAACTACGGGATCCCGCTCGCCGCGTTCGCCTTCGGCGCTGTCGGGCGGTCGACGGCGGTCCTCTACATCGCGTTCCAGAGCGTACTGATGTACACCGTCGGGGTGTCGATCGCCTCCCGGGGCTCCTCGGCGTCGATGCGGGCCGCCGTCGGTGAGATCTTTCGGCTCCCGCTCGTCTATGCGGTCGTCGCCGCCCCCGTCGTCCGCGTCTCGGGTCTCGTTCCCGCCGAGGGAACCCCGATGATGGAGGTACTCCGGCTGACCGGGGACGCCGCGATCCCCGTCATGTTGCTTCTGCTCGGGATCCAGTTGGCGAACACGACCTACGGGAGATCGGTTCGCCGGACGATGCCGGCGCTGGTTCTCAAGCTCGCTGTGTCGCCGATCCTCGCGATCGGTGTCGCCTCGGCGCTCGGGCTCGACGGCGACGTCGGCCGGGTGTTCGTCCTCGCCTGCGCGATGCCCGTGGCCGTGACGCCGCTTTTGTTGACAGTCAAATACGACCGCGGCGACGAGCCGATAACGGGCCCCGAATACGTTAGCACGGCGATCTTGTTGTCGACGATCGGAAGCGTCGGGACGTTGACGGTGTTGCTCGCCGCGTTGCGGTCCGGGGTGTTGTTTTGAGACGAGTCGTTGGAATCGAGTGCCGTCGGTTGCCGTTTATAAACATCCTGTAAACCGATACAATAAATACGGTTGACGAAGAGCGTCGGATATGAGCAACTCCACGGTAGAGGAGGTCGACCTCGTCGGCGACGAAACGGCACTGAACGTGGCCCGCGCGGCGCTCTTCGCTGCGCTCATGGGCGCGTTCGCCTACGTTTCGTTCCCGTATCCGCTTTCGCCCGCCCCGGTCACGTTGCAGGTGCTCGGTGTCTTCCTCGCCGGCTTGTTCCTCGGCCCGGTCTGGGGCGGCGCCTCGATGGCGTTGTACCTGCTCGCCGGAGCCGTCGGAGCGCCGGTGTTCGCCGGCGGCGGTGCCGGCGTTGGGGTGTTGTTGGGGCCGACCGGCGGCTATCTCCTCTCGTATACACTCGCCGCGTTCGTCGTGGGTACGATCGCACACGGCGGGTTGGGACTTCGACCGCTCGCCGAGGCCTCCGTCGCTCGGTTGGTCGTCGCGATGGGCGCCGCCGTCGTCGTCATTTACGGTATCGGCGTTCCATTCATGTGGTGGAACCTCGAGATGACGCTTCGGACCGCCGTGATCACCGGCGCAGTCGTCTTCGTCCCCGCCGAGGCGCTCAAGATGGCGGCAGCGATCGGGATCGTTCGAAGCGACGCGATCCGGGCCGAATGATCGACGTCCGGGATCTCACCTCCCGTCGGGGTGGGACCACCGTCCTCGACGGACTCTCGCTTCGGATCGACGACGGTGAGTTCCTGATCGTTGCCGGCCCGAACGGCTCCGGGAAGACGACGCTCGCCCGGCATTTTAACGGGCTTCTCGAGCCGGATTCGGGGTCCGTCTCCGTCGACGGAGCGTCGGTCATCGAGAACCCGGTCGCCGCCCGCACGTCCGTCGGGATGGTGTTTCAGAACCCACGCGATTGCTTCGTCGCCGCGACCGTCGGGGCGGACGTGGCATTCGGCCCCGAGAATCTCGGGCTCGACCGCGAGGAGATCGACCGACGGGTGCGGTCGGCGCTGGAAGCGGTCGATATGGCCGACCGCCGCGAGGATCGGATCGACCGACTCTCCGGCGGCCAACAGGCCCGGATCGCCATCGCGGGAGCCCTCGCGATGGAACCGGACCACCTCGTCCTCGACGAACCGTTTTCGGGGCTCGATGACCCCTCCCGAACCGCGATCCTCCGGCGGCTCGGGACGCTCTCGGCGGACGGGACGAGCGTGGTCGTCGTTACGCACGACCTGCGGGACCTGTCGGGTCTCGCCGGCCGGATCGTCGTCCTTTCGGAGGGGGCGGTCGCCTTCGAGTCCGAATCGACGGGCGAGGACCGACTAGCGGCGTTCGACGTCCGGCCGTGTTGAGCTACGAACCGGGCGGGTCGATCGCTCACCGACTCGACCCCCGGGCGAAACTCGCCGCCCAGGGCGGGTTCGCGGCGGCCGCCTTCGCCTACACGACGCCCCGTGGGCTCGCCGCGTTGACCGTCGTGACGCTCTGTGTCCTGTTCGTCGCCCGGACACACCCCGGACGGGCCCTCTGGGAGTTCCGGTTCGTCTTCCCGTTTCTGCTCGCAGCCCCGCTGTTGGACGGAGTTGCCTGGGGAGCGTGGTTCGTCGTCGACAACGCGGTCGGACCGGCGCTTGCCGGCTATCGGGTGCTGCTCGTGTTGCTTGTCGCGGCGGCCTACGTTCGAACCACGCCCGTCCGGGACTCACGGGCGGCCATCCAGTGGACGGTGCCGGGGCGGGCGGGGCAGTTTCTCGGCATGGGTGTCGCCTTCGTGTTCCGGTTTCTCCCCGTCCTCCGGGCCGACATCACCCGGATACGCGACGCCCACCGAGCGCGACTCGGAACCGAGCGGTCGGTGCCCGAACGGATGCGCCTGCTCGTCGTCGCGGCCCTGAACCGCGCGTTCGACCGGGCCGACCGGTTCTCAGTCGCCCTCCGGGCACGGTGTTTCTCGTGGAACCCGACGCTTCCGGAACTCCGGTTCGGGCCCGCCGACGCGATCGCGGTCGCGACCGGGGTGGCCTTGATGCTTGCGGCTCTCGTGGCAGTCGTCTGACCCGAGCGGACGGGCATGAACGCGAAGCCAGTGTGTCCACGTGTGACAAAACTTAAGCGGATCGCATCCTCGGTAATGTGTATGCTTTCGGTGGTTCCACTGCAGGCCGAAGAGGTTACCCGCGACACCTTCTGGCTCATCTCTAACTACGAGAAGGTCGTCTTCTACTTCCTCGCGACGGTGACGGTGTTCGTCTTCGCCTACGGGACGTATCAGCGGTTCGCGCGCTATGCGGAGGGGTCCGACGACTGGTTCGACCGCCTCGACGACCTCCCGGGACGGATCGCCTCGGCCGCGAAGATCGTCGGCTCGAACGAGAAGCAGTTCAATCGCGATCTGGTCGGCGGGTTGATGCACGCGTTCATCCTGTGGGGATTTCTTACGCTGTTGATCGCGACGACGATCCTCTTTATCGACGAGTGGTACCGCGTCGTCACCATCGCGGCGGGCGATCGCCAGTCGTTTTGGGTCGGCGACTTCTATCTCTCCTATCAACTCGTCACCGACGCGCTCGGACTGCTGTTCGTCGTCGGGCTCTCGGTCGCGCTGTGGCGGCGCTACGTCGTCCGGACCGAGCGCCTCTGGGGGAAACACACGAACTGGGAGGACGCCTTCCTCGTCTGGTCGCTTTTCGCCCTCGGTGTCGGGGGGTTCCTCCTCGAGGGGCTCCGGATTCTCGGTGACGGCGGTCCGATAACGGCCGTCGAGCCGGTGAGCTTCGTCGGCACCGCGACGGCGCTCGGCCTCGCGGGGATCGGGATGGACGCCTCGATGGCGGCCCTGGTGTACCCGGTGGCGTGGTGGTCACACGCGCTTCTCGCGTTCCTCTTTATCGCCGCCATCCCCTACGCGAAGCCGTTCCACATGCTGTCGTCGTTCGCCAACGTCGTTACCCGCGACGAGAAGGCCGGCGCGCGACTCCCGGGGATCCCCTCGGATCTCGACGCCACGAACGCCGAGTCGATCGACGACTTCTCCTGGAAGGAACTGCTCGACCAGGACGCCTGCACGAAGTGCGGCCGCTGTTCGTCGGTCTGTCCCGCGAAGGCGTCGGGCCGACCGCTCGATCCCCGCGACGTGATCCTCGATCTCAAGGAGTACAGACAGTCCCTCGAACGCGAGGGCGGCGAAACAAAGGAGATCGTCGCCGACGGCGGCGGCGTCATCGACGCGAAAACGATGGAGTCGTGTATGTCGTGTATGGCCTGCATGGACGCCTGCCCCGTCGAGATCGAACACCTCAAGAGCTTCACCAGGCTGAACCGTCAGCTGACCGACCAAGGCGACATCCAGCCGAGCATGCAGGACGTCTTCCAGAACGTGATGACGAAGGGCA
>CAZOFL010000055.1:0-7692 GCA_964579035.1 uncultured Natronomonas sp.
TCCGCCAGCCGTCCATGCGGATGGCGTCGATCGTTCGCCCCGACTGGATCAACAGGTCGACGGCATCGGAGAGTTCGTACTCGCCGCGGTCCGAGGGCTGGACGAGATGGCAGGCGTGGAAGATGGCGGGCGTGAACGTGTAGAAGCCCGTCATTACGAGGTTCGTCGGCGGGTCCTCGGGTTTTTCGATCACTTCGACGATCTCGCCGTAGTCGTTGGTGTCACAGACGCCGTAGCGGGAGGCCTCCTCGTAGGGGACCGACTCGACAAGGAAGGCGGCGTCGGTCCGGTTTTCGCGCTGGCGGTTGACCGCGTCGGCGAGGTTCGCCTCGAAGACATTGTCCCCGAGCATGAGCATGAAGTCGTCGTCGACGTGCTCCTCGACGCACAACAGCGCGTGGGCGAGTCCTTTCGGCTCCCGCTGGTGGGTGTAGGTGATCGGCACTCCCTGGTACTCGTCGCCGTAGAAGTCGATGATCCGCTCTTTTTTGTAGCCGACGACGACGAGCAACTGATCGGCGTCGAGCTCGATGAGCTGATCGAAACAGTGGCTCAAGATCGGTCGGCCGTCGACTTCGACGAGCGCCTTCGGTTTGTCCTCGGTGAGCGGGCGGAGCCGCGTTCCTTCCCCCGCGGCGAGTAAGACAGCTTGCATATCGAACCGCTCTCACTCCCGCATCAAATCCCTTTGGCTTCGTCCAGCGACCGATCCGACGGCCCCTTGTCGGGGCCTTCCACCCGTCAGTGCCTCCGATGCCGTCGAAAAAGCCATGTTTGTGCGCGGAGTTCGTCCGACCATGACCCGAGAGATCACCGTCGATGACCTCGACGCGGAGTACCTGTACCCCTCGGACGCGGACGTCCTCGACATCTCGGCCGACGGCGACGAGATCCGAATCACGTTCGCGGTTCCGGACCCGGAAACCGGCGAGGGCCTCGTCGTCGAGGCGGTCGCCGTCAGCGTCGAGGAGGGCGATTTCGAGTTTCCGCTCGACGACGAGTACTACGACTGAGATCGGCCGGTCTCCCGGATTATCGCGGACGCCGTCTCGCTCGGGCGTCCGCCGACAACGGACTCCACCGATCCGTGCGTGCCAAGTCGTCGATCCCACGGACCCGGTAGTCCCCGACGACACAGCAGCCGCGGCGCTCGTGGCCGTGGCGTTCGACGTGGGCGGCGTCGAGCCCCGCGTTCCACGCCGCGCCCACGTCCTGTGGTGAGTCGCCGACGAGTATCCCGCGACCCGAATCTGCACCCGCGGCCGAGAGCGCGGCTCGAACCGGTCGGGGATCGGGCTTCCACCCCGTTTCGGCCGTACAGCAGACGACCGAGTCGAACCAATCGCAGATGTCGAGCGCCGCCAACACCGGGTCGGTCAGATACCGCTGGCAGTGCGTGACGAGCACCGTCGGCGCGTCGAGATCGCCGACGACGGTCGCGTCGTCGTGCAGATAGGTCGCGTTCGCCCGCGCTGCCGGGTCTTCCTCGTCGTGGAACACCGCCCAAAACCGCTCGGGGTCGATCCCCCACGCTCGGAGATGCTCCCCGCGTTTCCCGTCGAACCCGTGCCAGATAGTTTCGGCCTGCCGCTCGGTAAAGCCGTACCCGAGGCGGTCGCCGACCCGCCCCATGAGGTCGTGGATGTAGTCGGCTTCGACGTCGACGAGCGTCCCGTCGAGGTCGAACGCCCACCGATCGTACGCGGCGGTTTCCATCGGGGTACACGTAGGCGAGCGCCGGCTAAATGCGTTGTGGGCGCCGGCGCTGTGGCATCGGTGATCGTGGGCCGTCCGCCGCCGGCCCCGCCAGTCACGATCGAGTCGGTTTATAATCGATCGTGCGGTCGGTCAACCGTTCCTCCGGTTCGAGCGCCCGCTGGATATTCCCCGACCCCGGGGCGAACGGCACGTATAAACTCATGCCGTCCGCAGTGTTCGACATGCCGGACACCGAACGCCTGTGGCTCGTCGAACGCGAGTACGACGACGAGTCCCTCGTCGAACTCGTCTACGCCACGCCCGACGGCTCGGGGTGTGTGGTGAAACATCTCAGCGTGCAACTGCTCCGATCGAAGGAGATCACCGCGGCCATCGACGCCGACCCGGACCGCGTCGACCCCGTCGGCGACGAGGCCACCCGCGAGCGCTACGCCTCGGAAGTCGAGCGCGTCAGCGAGCACAACGATCCGGACGACGTTTTATAACTACGACCCTCCGTCGCCGATCCGCGACCGATCCGATCCTCGCACCGCCGGAGATAGCCGTAATGGCCATTGAAAACCGATACGCGCCCGACCGACTGAGGACGGTACGAGCAGTGTGCAACGGGGGGAAACGTCTCTCACCCACCCGCCAGAACCCACCGGCAGGATACGGCGAGGGATGGATCCTTACCCGACGACGGTGACGGCACACGAGGCCGATCTGACGATGTCCCGTGTGACGCTGCCCATTACGACCTCCGCGACGCCCGACCGTTTCCGACCGCCCATGACAATCTCGTCAGCACCGAACGACTCCGCGGTGTCGAGGATCGTCCGCGCGACGCCCCCCTCGCGTTTTTCACCCTGGCAGTGGATGCCCGCGTCCGTGATCTCCCCGACCGCCGTCGTTGCAGACGGTACGTCCGCGAACTCCTTTGGTGGTGCTCCGGCGTAATCAGCCTCATCGACGTGCAGAACCAGAACCTCGACCTTCTCGGGAACGACCGGCAGTGAGGTCACGTACTCGATCTGTTGAACCGTCCGATCCTCCGCTTCGTCGACTGGCACGAGTATGCGGTACATTGTAACGTATTTCATACATGGCCGGTAGTTATCGTTCGGTTGATTCCCGGCGTCCGGGAATGGAACAGTGTGGTGGTCGTTTCTTTCCGGGTCGTCCTTGCCGTTCCGTGCCGATCCGGGCGTCCCGCCGACGCGCCGTACTCCTCCGAAGCGGGGTGAACACCGGAGACAGCCGGCGGAACGTTCTGCGGTCAGTTCACACGTTTTGTGATCGGTCGATCCACGAGCCGTCGTGTGAAACTAGCGCCGGCTCGCTGTTGATTACGCCCTCCGTATTCGACACGACCCGAGCAACGTATCACTGCTCGCGTGCTCGAACGGAGCCGGTTACCAGCACGTTCGAATCGCGGAAGCGTCAGCCCGGTCGGCGTCGTTGGATCACGCCCGTCACGTCGAAGCCTGTCGGCGAAATCACGTCCGGCAGTATCAAGGCATATAACGCGTCGGGCGAAATCCGAGGACGATATGGCCGCCATCGAACTCGACGGCGTCGAGAAGTCCTTCGGCGACGTGCGGGCGCTCCGCGGCGTCGACCTCGAAGTCGCCGAGGGCGAGATATTCGGCTTTCTGGGCCCGAACGGCGCGGGCAAGTCGACGACGATCAACGTCCTCCTCGATTTCATCCGGCCGGATGCGGGGTCGGTGCGAGTGCTCGGACGCGACGCTCGGGCCGACAGCGTCGCCGTCCGGGAACGCACCGGCGTCCTCCCGGAGGGGTTCGACGTGTACGACCGCCTGACCGCCCGCGAACACCTCCAGTTCGCCATCGACTCCAAGGAGGCCGCCGACGACCCGTACCCGCTTCTCGAACGGGTCGGCCTCGCCGACGACGCGGGTCGGAAGGCCGGCGGATTCTCGACCGGGATGCGCCAGCGACTCGCCTTGGCGATGGCGCTCGTCGGCGATCCCGACCTCCTGGTGCTCGATGAGCCCTCCTCGGGGCTGGACCCCAACGGCGCCCGCGAGCTCCGCGATATCGTCGAAAGCGAGGCGGCCGACGGCACGACCGTCTTCTTCTCGAGCCACATCCTCGGGCAGGTCGAGGCCGTCTGCGACCGGGTCGGGATCATCCGCGAGGGCGAACTCGTCGCCGTCGACACGATCGAGGGGCTCCGCGAGAACGTCGGCGGCGGGTCGACGCTCGTCGTCGAAGTCGATGCGGTGCCCGAGGACGCCGAACACCGCCTGAAGAGCCTCGAGGGGGTCTCCGACGTCACCGTCGACGGGACGACGCTTCGGATCACCTGCGAGGACGACGTCAAGATGGACGCGGTCCAGGAACTCGAAGCCGCCGGCGCGGATGTCTCGGATTTCTCGACGGAGGAAGCCCCCCTAGAGGACCTGTTTGCCGCGTACACGGAGGACGACGAATGAGCTGGCGGGCCGTCGCCGAGAAGGACTTCCGGGATGCGATCCGGTCGCGGCTGTTGATCATCCTCACGGGCCTGTTCGCGCTGTTTTCGGCCGGCGCGGCGTATCTCGTCACCGAGATCGACCCGCCGGGGCAGGCGGCGTTCACCGGCGAAGTGACGACGGTGCTTCTGATCAGCGGGCTTGTCAGCGCGACCGCCGTCTTCATCCCGATCGTCTCGATCGCGGCCGCCTACCGGTCGCTGGCCGGCGAGCGCGACAGCGGAAGCCTGAAACTGCTGTTGTCGCTGCCGAACAGCCGCCGGGACGTCGTTCTCGGGAAGTTCCTCGGGCGCTCCGGCGTCGTCGCTGTCGCGCTGTTCGTCGGGTTCGCGGTCGGCATCGTCGTCACCGCCGCCTTAGCCGACGCGTTCTCGCCGCTCGAGTACATCGTCTTCGTCGGCATCTCGATGCTCTTCGCGTTCGTTTTCATTGCGATCACCGTCGGGGTATCGGCGTTCACCTCCTCGACATCGCGGGCCGCGTACGGAGCGTTCGGGCTGTTCGTCGTCTTCCAGTTCCTCTGGGGGGCGCTGGCCCAGGGGATCGCCTACGCCGCGAACGGCTTCTCCTTCGAGGGGATCGAGGAGGGCGATGCGGTGTTCAACCTCTTTCAGTTCCTCACGATCCTCGATCCGACCGCCGCCTACCAGCAAGCGACGCTCTGGGTCGTTCGTCGACTGGACGAGAGCGGCGAACTCCAGGAGGCGGCGGCGGATCTTCCATTCTATCTGCAGGACTGGTTCGGGTTCGTCGTGATGGCGCTTTGGATCGCCATCCCGCTCGCGGTCGGGTACGCCCGGTTCGAATCGAGCGATCTGTGACGGGAACCGTCGTGTCGCTTCCCCGCCCGTTCCGACCGTCCGTCACCCGTCTAACGATCGTCTGACGACAGTTTCACCCCGCTTCCCTCTTGCGGTTACACTTCCGGTCTGCATGCACGGGTTTTATAACACATCCACCCATCGGTTTAGCTGCACACGCTCCTTCCCTTCTGCCGACTCCGACCCGCCAGCGGCGGCTTTCCGGGACAGCACTCGTCGCCGCCGTCCGGACGCCCCGGAAAGCCTACCACACACGGCCCGATAAACGGGGTATGATCGAACTCGAAGACGTCCAAGCGGCGAGAACGCGCGTCGCCGAGACGGCGCGGGTGACGCCCCTTGAGCGTTCGCGGACGTTCTCCGAACGGACCGGCGCGGACATCCGGCTCAAGATGGAGCACCTCCAGCGGACCGGCGCGTTCAAGATCCGCGGCGCGACGAACAAGATCGCGCTGTTGAGCGACGCCGAGCGGGAGGCGGGCGTCGTCGCCGCGAGCGCCGGCAACCACGCACAGGGGGTCGCGCTGGCGGCGACCCAGGCGGGCGTCGACGCGACGATCGTGATGCCCGAGTACGCCCCGATCGCGAAGATCGACGCGACGCGCTCCTACGGGGCGTCGGTCGAACTCCACGGGGTGGACTACGACGCGGCCGCCGAACGCGCCCACGCGATCGAACGCGAGGACGGTCGGACGTTCGTCCACGCCTTCGACGATCCGGCGGTGATGGCGGGCCAGGGGACGATCGGCCTGGAGATCGCCGACCAGTGTCCCGAGGTCGACACGGTCGTCGTCCCGATCGGCGGCGGCGGTCTCATCGCCGGCATCGCGACCGCCGTCGTAGCGCTGACCGATGCCCGCGTCGTCGGGGTGCAAGCCGAGGGGGCCGAAAGCGCCGTTCGATCCCTCGCCGCTGGCGGGGTCGTCGAGCGCGAATCGGTCGATACGATCGCCGACGGGATCGCCACCCGGAAGATCGGCGAGGCGACGTTCGAAGTGATCGAGGAACGTGTCGACGAGGTGGTCACCGTCTCCGACGCCGAGATCGCGAACGCCCTCACGTCGCTTCTGGAGCGTTCGAAAACGCTCGTCGAGGGGGCGGGTGCCGTCGCACTCGCCGCCGTCACCGAAGAGCGCTTCGATTACGACGAAAGCGAAACGATCGTGCCGGCGCTCTGTGGTGGCAACATCGATCTCAACGTCCTCACGACGGTCATCACCCGGGGTCTCGTCGAACGGGGCCGGTTCCTCCGTATCAAAACCGTGCTGAAAGACCGACCGGGCGCGCTCGAGGAACTCGTCGAACTGCTCACCGACTACCGGACGAACATCCACGCGATCGAACACGATCGGGCCTCGAAGGACATCGCGATGAACGCCGCGGAGGTCGAACTCGACCTCGAAACGCGGGGCAACGACCACGTCGCGGAGCTTTTGGACGCGCTCGAGGCCCGGGGGTACGCCGTCGAGGTTCTGTCCTGACCGCCGGATTTCGTAAACAAAAAAGGTTTCATCACACCCCAAAAGATAATATTAACCAATTACAAAAAGTAGCTGGCGAGATCGAAACACGCCGAGCCAATTCGATACACATGCTTCGGACGACCACCCACACCGGCGCGCCGAATCGACCTCCAACCTCCGGCGAAACACCCACGGCTGACGGTTGCGGGACAACACGATGAGCGACAACCGCACCGTCACCGAACGCCGCCGGAGCGACACCCGATCGGAGGCGTCCACGACGGCCGAGGAGTGTCCCGAGTGCGGCGGCGCCGTGACGAGTAGCGAGGCCGATGAGCGCGTCTGCGACGACTGCGGACTCGTGGTGGACGACCAACCGATCGACGCCGGCCCGGAGTGGCGCGCCTTCGACGCCGCCGAGCGCGACGAGCGCTCCCGCGTCGGCGCGCCGATGACCGAAACCCGCCACGATAGGGGGTTGTCGACGACGATCGGCTTCGATCGGACCGACGCCTACGGCAACGCGTTCGACGGTCGCAAGCGCCGCCAACTCCAGCGGCTCCGCACTTGGGACCGACGCTCGAAGATCGACGGCGCACGGGATCGCAACCTCCGGCACGCGCTCGGTGAGATCGACCGGATGGCGTCGGCGCTCGGGCTGCCCCAACCGATCCGGGAGACGGCGAGCGTCATCTACCGCCGCGCGCTGGACGAGGATCTCCTCCGCGGGCGGTCGATCGAGGGGATGGCGGCGGCCGCCCTGTACGCCGCATCGCGCCTCGATGGGGTCGCCAGATCGATCGACGAAATCGAGACGGTCAGCCGGGTCGGCGGCCTCGAAATCAAGCGGGCCTACCGGTACATCGATCGCGAACTCGGCCTCGAGACGCCCCCGGCACACCCGAACGAGTACGTCGGCCGTTTCGCCTCCGAGCTCGACTGCGACGAATCGATCGAACGACTCGCGAGGACGCTCGTCGAGACCGCGGTCGAGGAGGGCGTCCACAGCGGCAAGAGCCCGGTCGGGATCGCCGCGAGCGCGCTGTATGCGGCCGGCCGACTCCGGAACGGGGAGTTGACGCAGGCGGCGGTTTCGGAGGCGGCAAACGTCAGCGAGGTCACGATCAGAAACCGCTATCGTGAGGTACTCGCCGTCGCCGACATCGACCCCGCCGGCTGAGACGGATCACGGCACCGAGTACGGGTCAC
>CAZOFL010000055.1:7792-15273 GCA_964579035.1 uncultured Natronomonas sp.
TCACGGCACCGAGTACGGGTCACTCCAGCCACTCGAGAAACGTCCCGTCGATGAGCGTCTCCGCCTGCGCGTCGATGTAATCCGACTGCATCCCCCAGACTGCCTGGCCGAACGGCTCCCCATCATCGACGCGCGCTTTGACACGTTCGTGTTTCCAGCGGGCGGGCGTCATCCGGCGATCGACCCGCTCTCCGAGCGGCCGGAGATACCGGTTGGCCTCCTCGGCGCTGAGCCCCCGCAACCCGAGGCCGTCGCGGGCGAGTTCGAACAGTTCGGCGTACAGTTCGTCGGTGTCGCGGGTCTCGGTCCCGTCGGCCGTCACCCACGTTAGATCGGCGTCCAACCCGTCCCGGACCGCGGCGTAGAAGTTCTTCTCCGCCGTCGCCCACGACTGGTGATAAACGGGGTGTTCGCGGCGCGGCAGGCTCTCCAGGAGGCCGGCGAACACCGCCAGAAGCGACACCGTTCCCCGAACAGTCGGCTGTCCGGGGAGCGGCCGGAACTCGATGCGCGCGTTCGCGCTCTTTCGGGTCGATCCGCCGAAGACGGGCCTGACCCACCGCCAGAAACTGCCGTGTTTGTGCCTGAAGTGTGCGAACTCGTCGTCGAACCGTCCCGCCGAACCGAGGTCGGCCGGGACGACCGTCTCGTCGCCCGCGATCCGCTCGAGGGCGTCGTCGACGCTTTCGATGTCCTCCGGGAACCGCACCTTCCTCGCGTCCTCCGGGTTGAGCACCGACTCGAACACGGGGATCCTGTTTTCCATCCAACACTCCTCCAACACCGTCTCCCCGTCGGCGTCGTAGAGGTCCGGCGGGAAGAACGGCGAGTTGACGGCGAGGGCGAGAAGCGGGCCGGCGATCCGGAGCGCATACCGGAAGCGCTCCGGGAGGTCGTCGGCGTGTGCGACCTGATAATGCGGCTGGATCGAGGTGATCAGGCTCTCGGGCATCACGGTGTCGGCCGACAGCGAGACGTGGGGGGCGTCGAGCTGGAGCTCCGCCGCGTAATCGGTGTTGGCCATCGCGTGATATCTGACCGCCCGCGACATGTTCGTCGCCATTCGGATCCCGTCCTGTTCGATGCTGTCCGTGAGATACGCCGAGGCCGTCTCCCCGACGGGCGGGACCGTCCACATCCCGTCGCTGACGAGCGCCATCCCCTCCCTGGCGACCTCCGTCCGGGCCGCAGCGAGCTTCGCTTGGACCTCCGACTCCTGCGCCCGGAGGCCGTACTTCGAGAGCGGCTGTGGCGTCGTCGAGAGTTCGGCGTTGTGGAGCCCGAGTTCCTTCTCGAAACCGATGTACTCGAGCAGTCGGCGCGGGACGCGCATGAGCGCGTCCGTCTCGGCGTCGACGGCGTAGAACTCGTACTCCAATCCGATGATCGCCTGCGGGTTGTTGAACGTCCCGTCCTCGATCTCCGCTCGCAGCGTTTCCGTTTCGGCTTCGACCCGCGACGCGAAGGCCCCGTCGTCGATGTCGAGCGCCTCGGCGACCTGCGCCGCGAGCTCGGAAGCAGACATACCCGTTCCTGTGAGGGGAAGGGATTTGAAACGTGTGACTCGCCGACGGCCCGGTCCGTGCGCCTCAAAACAACGTCGGGAAGAGGACGTAGCTGAACAGAAGCGAGAGCAACCCGACGGCCGTCGCGTAGTAGCCGAGCGGGATGAGGTTGAGTCGCATGACGCGACCCTCCTCGCCGACCAATCCGACGGTCGCGAGCGCAGCGACGACGTTGTGGATGGCGACGAGGTTTCCGATCGCGCCGCCGACCGCCTGTGCGCCGACAGTGAGGGTCCTCGGAACGCCGACGCTCTCGGCCGCGATGAACTGCAGCGGCCCGAACGTGATGTTCGAGACGGTGTTCGACCCCACGAGCGCCGCGCCGAGCGCGCCGATGAAGGCGGCGACGAAGGGGTACCCCGGTCCGACCGTCTCGGCCGTCACGGTCGCGAGCACGACTATCATGCTGTCGACGCCGTCGGCGTGGGCGCCCGACTGGAGCATGACATGGGCCATCGCCAACACGAACATCAAGGCGACGAGCGGGGATCGGAGGTTCCGAAACGCCTCCCGCCAGGCCTCCGCGACCTGCCCCCGCGACATCCCGAAAAGCGGGATCGCGACGAGCGCGCTCGCGAGCAGCCACATCCCGGGGAGATACGCGAACCCGACGCCGTTGTCGATCCCGGTCCCGAGGATCGAGACCCACTCGAACCCGAACAGCCCGACCGTAATCTCCCCGGCGGCGGTCGACACCGTCCCGAGCGTCAACGAGACCCCGACGCCAAGCACCTCGACCGTCTCCCCCTGCAGAAACCGCGATATCCGATCGATCCCCCGCGTCACGACGAGCAACGCGACCAACAGGACGTACGGCGTCCACGCCCGACGCGGCGACATCGTGTACTCGCTCGGGATGACCCCGCGGGCGTCCGCCGGCCGGATCGAGCCGACCCAGTGGCCGGGCCACTCCGACTCGGGCGGAAACTCCCACCGCGTTTTCGGCTCGAAGTAGCCCGCATCGAGCGCGGCGACGGTGATCGCGCCGCCGATCATGGAGCCCAAAAGCGCGGGGAACTCGGCGCTGACTTGTGCGGCGAGCCAGTAGGGAATCGCGAAGACGACGCCGGCGAACAGACAGAGGGGGGCGACTTCGAGGGCGGGTTTCAGCGAGCGATCGTCGCCGCCGAAGAAGTAGACGACCGTTCCGACGGCGAAAAGCGGCATCACGAAGCCGACGAGGGCGTGATACGTCCCCGCCCACCGCGCAACCTCGACGGCGAACTCCGTCGTCGTCATGCCGTTGGCCTCGATGGTCGCTCGGATCGACGAGACGCTCGACATCGGCTCGCCGATTCCGACCAGTATCGGCGTGCCGACCGCGCCGTAGGTGACGGCGATGACGTGGCCGATCAACGCGACGATGACCGCCGCGAGCGCGGGGAAGCCGAGCGCCAAAAGCAGCGGCGCGACGACGGCGGCGGGCGTCCCGAAGCCGGCCGCGCCCTCGATGAACGTCGCGAGGAAAAACGCGACGAGGACGACCTGCACCCGCCGATCCTCGCTGATCGCGGCGAAGTTCCGGTTGAGCGTGTCGAACGCCCCCGACCGGAGCATGGTGTAGAGCAACACCAGTGCGGCAAAGACGATAAAGAGGATCTGGACGGCCGTGATGGCGCCCTCGATGGTCGCCGCCAGAAGCCACGCCGGGGGCATCCCCCAGACGAACGCGCCGACGGCCAACGCGACGAGCCACGCGATCGGCATCACCCGCGCGGCCGGCCACAGCAGGCCAACGAGGAGGACGGCGACGACGAGCAGCGGGAGCGCCGCGAAGAACACTTCGAGCGCGCCGTTCATGCTCGGTGCCTCACGGTTCGCCGTCGGAGGCGGTCGCTCGACGCTCACCGCGCCCCATCGACCGTTCCCGCCGACGTTTCTCCATGATATCGTCTCCGTGTCGGCGTCGGAGGGTTATAAGCGTCCGGGAACGCGGTCTCGACGGCGGACAAAGGGGTTAAGCCACGGCCGGACGTGCTGACGCACATGGCAACCGAGCGCGAACGGAATCGAAACGGGGAGTTCACCGATCGGATACCCGCCGACGCCGCGCTCGAGGCGTTCGACGCACGCGAGGACGCCGCACGCCCGCTTACCGCCGGCGACGTGATGGAGGAACTCGATTGCTCGCGCCGGACGGCGCACAACAAACTCAACGCCCTCGTCGACCGGGGAGCCCTCGAGACCCGGAAGATCGGTTCCCGGGGGCGGGTCTGGTGGCGGCCGATCCCGGCGGACAAACGGGGCGGCGGCACGGGACCCGCCGCCACAGACCGGAGCGGCGAGCCTCTCTCGGAGGTCGAAGCGGCAATCAGGGACGCGGAGTTGCCCGGGTCGGGTCGGACCCTCGACGCGCGACGGGAGGCGCTCACCGCGGCCTACGAGTACCTCACCAACCACCCGAGCGCGACGAAGTCGGATTTCATCGACGAGGTGTACCCGAAATACCCCGCGAAGTTCGAGACGCCCGAGGGGTGGTGGAACGCGATCCAGCCCGCGCTGAAGGAGCTTCCGGCGGTCGATCCCCCCGAGGAACGGGGCCACCTCTGGCAGTTCCTGGGCGGCGATCGGTTCACGCCGACCCTCGGGTGACCGGGCTACTCGAGCGCCTCGGAGACCAGTTCGATGGGGTGTGCCGGCTTGCCGGCCGCACCCTCGTACTCGAGGAGCTGTGACCGACAGGACGTGCCCGGCGCCGTGATCTCCTCGCCGGGGGAGTCATCGACCAGATCGAACAGGAGGTCGGCGATCGATCTGCTCATCGAGTAGTGTTCGGCCTCGTAGCCGAACGATCCCGCCATCCCACAGCACGTCGAGTCGACCTCGTCGACATCGTAACCCGCCGCCGAGAGCACGTTGACCGCGTGGTGTTCTTTCTTGATGGCCGTCTGCTGGCAGTGGCCGTGGTACGTCAGCGTTCGACCGTCGGCCTCGAACGCGACCGCCTCGTCGAGGTCGAAGGCGTCGATGTACTCCATCACCTCGTAGGTGTTCTCCGCGACGGCCTCGACATCCTCACCGGAGAGGAGATCGAGGTAGTCGTTCTGGTACATCGTCGAATCGGAGGGTTCGACACTGACGACGTCCCACCCGTCGTCGATCCGAGGCGCGAGCGCGTCGACGTTCTCGCGGGCCGTCCGGCGGGCGTGATCCAGCATGCTCTTCGAGTGCGCCGGCCGGCCGCTGTCAGTGACATCCTCGGGGATTCGGACGTGGACTCCGGCCGCTTCCAGCGTTCGAACGGCGGCTTTCCCGATCTCCGGCTGTGTGTAGTTCGTGTAGGGGTCCGCGAGGAGCAGTACCTTCCGGTCGGCCGCCGACTCGGGCACCGCCGGGGTCCGCGAATCGTCCCACTTTCCGAGCGTGTTTCGCGTGAACTCCGGAAGATCACGCTCGCGGGCGATGCCGAGCAGCTTCTCGGAAACCACGCCGGCTCCCGGCAGCTTCGTCGCCCAGTTGGAGACGGGCGCGAACGTGCTTCCGAGCGAGTACAGCTGTTCGACGTTCGCGAACATGCGGTCCCTGAACGGGATCCCCTCGCGTTGGTGGTACTCGTGTTTCACCTCGGCTTTGAGTTTCGCCATGTCGACGCCGCTCGGGCAGTCGCGTTTGCATCCCTTACAGCCGATACACAGATCGAGCACCTCGGTCACGAACTCCTCTGAGGTCGGATCGTCCGGCAACTGCCCGTCCATCGCCCGTCGGAGCATGTTCGCCCGCCCTCTCGTCGACTGAATCTCCTCGTTTTCCGTCGCCCGGTAGGTCGGACACATGACGCTGCCGGTCGTGTCCTGGTGGCCGGTACAGCCGGCACAGCCGTGACAGAGCTCCGCCATCCCCTGGAATCCGTTCTCGTTGTCCCAGTTCATCGCCGCCTCGAAACCGGGGTCGAACTCGTAGTCCGGGTCGTACCGGAGGTTCTCGTCGGGTTCGAAGTCCCCGCAGATGTTCCCCGGGTTCAACAGCCCCTGCGGGTCGTAGGCGTCCTTGATCTCGACGAACGCGTCCCACAGCGTCCGGCCGTAGAGCTTCCGGTTCCACTTCGTCCGTGCTCGGCCGTCGCCGTGCTCGCCCGACACCGACCCGCCGTACTCGATGACGAGATCGGTGAGCCGATCCGAGATCTCCATCATCGACCGGATCCCCTCGTCGGTTTTGAGGTTCAAAAGCGGGCGGATATGCAACACGCCCGGCCCGGCGTGGGCGTAGTAGGAGGCGAACGTGTCGTACTCCTCGAAGAGCTCCTCGACGTCCGAGACGTACCCCGGGAGGTTCTCGGCCGGGATCGCCGTGTCCTCGACGAACGGCCAGTGTTTCTCGTCGCCGGTGCGCGAAAGGAGGATCGGCAGCCCGGCTTTGCGCATCTTCCAGAACTTCGCCTGCCGGGTGTCGTCGTACGCTTCGAGCGCGTCGACGGCGTAGCGCTCGCCCTCGGTCGTGACGGCGTCCTCGGAGGCGTTTCGGCCCGTCTCCGGCTCGTAGCCGGGCACCCGGTCGGCGAGTAGATCCGCGATCTTCCGCTCGCCCGCCTCGACCGTGTCGGCGTAGAACTCGACCAGAAGCGTCGAGTTCGTCCCTTCGGGCAGCGTCCCGACCAACTCGGAGAACTCCGCGGTCTCGCGGGCTAAATCGAGGAGTACGTCGTCCATTACCTCGACGGCCGAGGGGTCGTGTTCGAGGATCGGCGCGACGTCGCACATCGCATCGAGCATCTCGTCGTAGGTGAGCAACACGACCGCGGTCTCGTTCGGGATCGGCTCCAGGGAGACGGTCGCCTCGGTCACGATCCCGAGGGTGCCCTCGCTGCCCGCCATGAGCCGCCCGACGTTCACCTCGCCGCGCTCGTCGATGTCCTCGAGCAGCTTATCGAGGTTGTATCCCGAGACGTTCCGCATCATGTCGGGGTAGCGCTCCCGGATCTCGCTCTCGTTCTCCTCGAGCACCCGCGAGACCTCGGCGTAGATCCGCTCCTCGGTGTCGGGGTTCTCGCCGGCCGCCGCGGCCCGCTCGTGGAGTTCCTCGACGTCCATCCAGCCGAACGTCGTTACGGTGCCGTCGGCGAGGACGACTTCGACCTCCTCGAGGTAGCCGTCGGCCTTCTCGTATTTCAGCGAGTGGGCGCCGGTAGTGTTGTTCCCGATACAGCCGCCCAGCACGCTCTTGTCGCCCCATGCCGGGTCCGGCGCGTACTTCAGTTCGTACTGTTTGAGGTTGTTGTTGAGGCGGCCGAGCGTGATTCCCGGCTGTGCGCGGACGGTTCCGCCCTCGGGGTCGATATCGAGGACGGCGTCCATCTCCTTTTTGAAATCGAGCACCACGGCCTCGTTCACCGCCTGCCCGGCGAGGCTCGTCCCGCCGCCGCGGGGCAACACCGGAATCCCGTGTTCGGCGCAGTGCTCCATCACCGCCTGCACGTCGTCCGTCGAGGTCGGCGCAACCACGCCGATCGGCAACTGCTGGTAGGCGCTCGCGTCGGTCGCATACAGGTGTCGCGTGTAGCTGTCGAAGCGGACTTCCCCGTCGACGAGCGACTCCAGGGCGGCGAGAAGATCGGGCCGTTCGACGTCCTCGCTTCGGTAATCGTAGTTACTCCGCCTGTCTGTGGCCGGATCGACCGCCCCTGGGCTCGCCGTATCGCTCATACGACACGTGTTTGGGTGGCAGCGATAAGAAAACCCCGGTAGTGGCGGCGATTTCACAGCGCGGGATCGAGCGTCCGATCATCCGCCGACCCGCCGACCGATGCGACCTACGGCTCTCGGACGGCTCTCGTTCCTGGCAGGTAAAATAAAAAACCGCAAACGGGTTCGTCGTGCCTCAGAACAGCGCCGGGAAGAGGACGTAGCTGAACAGCATCGCGAGGATTCCGACACCGATCGCGTAGTAGACGAGCGGGATGAGGTTGAGCCGCATGAC
>CAZOFL010000056.1:0-3864 GCA_964579035.1 uncultured Natronomonas sp.
ACGCTCAAGGAGATCGCCAAATCCCCCGGCAAGGGAATGAAGGGCCAGGCAAACGAGACGATGCCCGAAGAGGAGAAGTTGCAGGGACGCGGCGTCTAACCTCGGCGCTCGTTATATTATCAGCAGTTCGTCCACGACGACGAGCAACGCGAATCCGATCAGGAACGCGGCCGTTGCCGCGTCCGCATACCCGTGTCCGTGTGAGGAAGGGATCATCTCCCGGAAAACGACGGCCATCATCGCCCCGGCGGCGAATCCGGCGGCGACGGGGAAAATTCCCGTCGTAACGCTGACGAGAGAGAAGCCGAACACGGCGGCGACTGTCTGTGGAACGAGCCCCGACAGCGTCGTGTAGACGAGGATTCGGACGTTTGAAACGCCGGTTTCACCGATCGGGACGGCGAAGGCGAACCCGTCCGGAATATTCTGGAGACCGATAACGACGGCGAGCAACAGCGCGACCTCCTCCAGCCCGGACGCGAACGCGACACCCATCGCAAGCCCCTCGGGGGCGTTGTGCAATACGATGGCGGTCCCGATCAAAAGCGCGCGCCGTTTCGGGGACGTGCCCCCCGAATCTTCGGCATCCAGACCGCCCTCCCGACGCAATCCGGTGTATCGCGCGTGGATGTGGGGGATCGCCCGATTCCCTGCCAACAGCGCGAACCCACCGAGGAAAACGCCGGCCATGACCGCCCCGAGTCCGCCTTCCTCCATCCCGGGCAGAATTAACCCGAACACGCTCGCGGCGATCATGATCCCCGCGGCGAGACCGAGCGCCGCATCGTACAGCCGATGAGAAACCGTCGCACGAAAGAACACGGGAAGCGCACCGAGTCCGGTCACGGATCCGGCGATGATCGTCACGAGGAGCATCGTCCCGAACTCGCTCATACCGGGACGCTGAACTGCATGGCATAAATAACGTGTGAGAATACAACCTTCGTACCGCTCCCTCCGAAGGTTATAGTCCCTCGGCACGGAACGGTAGATATGGCCCGGCTCCCGGGGGTTGAACCCCCCGAACAGGTCGTCTGTCACGTCGATATGGACTGTTTTTATGCGGCCTGCGAGCGACTTCGGGAGCCGGAACTCGGCGGGGAGCCCCTCGTCGTTGGGATGGGGTACGAGGCGGGCGAAGCCCACGGTGCCGTCGCCACTGCGAGTTACGAAGCCCGCCGGTACGGGGTCGAGTCGGCAATGGCAATCTCGGAGGCCCTCGAGTTGTTACCGCGGAGCGCAGACGCCGATCCGGAGGAGCCCGCCGGATTCTACCGCCCGGTCGATATGGCGTTCTATGAGTCCGTCAGCGAGCAGGTTCGGTCGGTTCTTTCATCGAACGCCGAGACCGTTCGGAACGTCTCTATCGACGAGGCGTACCTCGATCTCGGCGACCTGAAGTGGTCGGACGCGGGAGCGTTCGGTCGATCGCTGAAACGGGAGATCGAGGACGCGGCCGGCGTCGTCGCCTCGGTGGGGATCGCGCCGGATATGACGACGGCGAAACTCGCGTCGGACGCAGACAAACCGGACGGACTGGTCGTCGTCGAACCCGACGACGTGCGGTCGTTTCTCGATCCGATTCCCGTCGAGGAACTCCACGGGGTCGGCCCCGTCACCGCCTCCGAACTCCGGACGATGGGGTTCGAGACGGCCGGTGAGATCGCCGCGAGCGAGGCGGCGGTGTTCGTCGAGGCGTTCGGCGAACGGGGGCGAGATCTCTACGCCCAAGCCCGGGGAGAAGACGACAGAGGGGTCGAACCGAAGGGCGATCCAAAGAGCATCTCGAGCGAATCCGCGTTTGTCGAGGCGACTGACGAGACGGGACACAAGACGGAGAAGATCGGCGTCCTCGCGGAGGAAGTCACGGAGCGTGCGGCGGCGAAGGGCGCCCTCTACCGGACGATCGGGATCAAAGTCGTCACACCGCCGTTCGACGTCAACACCCGGTCGCGATCGCTTCCCGGACCGGTCGAAGACCCGGCGCTGGTCGAACGGACCGCCGTCGACATGCTGGCCGAATTCGAATCCGAACCGGTTCGAAAACTCGGCGTCAGACTGTCGAATCTCTCCTTCGACGACCGCAACCAGGCGACGATCGGCGATTGGCAAAGCGGTGGCGACGGCGGCGACCGCGGTGAGCCGAATCGGTCGTCGGCCCGGGACCGACCGTCCGGCGGGCAAGCCGAACTGTCGTGGTTCGAGTGAGTCCCGGATCCCTGATCGTTCCGGACCACGAGTCCGCGGACAGCCTTTTTGCTCCCGGGCCCGGATCGGAGGTATGAACCGTCTCGTCGAGGTCGGCGACCGACGGTGGCAACTCTCCAAACACGCCCACGTCATCGTCCACGAGACCGACGACGGGAACGAACTGCTGACAGTGTACGACTGCGGTGCCGCACAGAAACCCCCCTCGGCGCAGGTGATCGGCAATCTCGTCCGCGTCGATGCCGAACACGAACTCATCAGACAGCCGACGGGCTATATCGCCAAACTCCGGGAAACCTCGACATTGGAACGACAGGACGAACGCCACTGGATCATCCGGAACCGATAGCGAACGGGCGGAGCGTCCCCCGAGCCGGCGTCGGCCCCCCACACGAGCCTCGATCGACCGCCAGCGTAGTTTCGGACCACCGGTCGGTTGCCCCGCCTTCGTGTGTAAATACACGCCCGGACGACGTGGTAGCACGGAGGCTGCAAGACGTTCGTCTGACGGAGAACTATACCGGTCGGGCGTCTGTCATCCGACGATGGGCGAGGAAACGATCACCGTCGGCGCGACACAGGACGGGACCGAAGTCGAGTTACCCGTCGTCGATCTGCTCACGGGGCGTGGGTTCGTAACCGGAAAGTCGGGGTCGGGGAAATCGAACTCCGCGAGCGTCATCGCCGAGAAGATACTGGATCGGGGGTACAGCCTCCTGGCCGTCGATATCGACGGGGAGTACTACGGATTGAAAGAGGAGTACGAGATCCTCCACGTCGGTGCCGACGAGGAGTGTGACCTGCGGGTCGGCGTCCAACACGCCGAAAAAATCGCGGAACTCGCCTTGGGACAGAACGTCCCGATCATCCTCGATATCTCGTCGTTTCTGGACGAGTCCGACGCGAGAGAGCTCCTGACGGAGGTGACGAAACAGCTGTTCGCGAAGGGTAAAAAGATGAAACAGCCGTTCTTGATGCTCGTCGAGGAAGTCCACGAGTACATCCCGGAGGGCGGTGGGATCGACGAGTGCGGGCGGATGCTGATAAAGATCTCCAAGCGGGGTCGAAAACACGGTCTCGGAATCGTCGGGATCAGCCAGCGACCGGCGGACGTCAAGAAGGATTTCATCACGCAGTGCGATTGGCTCGTCTGGCACCGACTCACGTGGAACAACGACACCAAAGTCGTGAGCCGGATCCTCGGGAGCGAGTACGCCGACGAGATCGAGGCGATGGACGACGGCGAGAGCTTCCTCATGACCGACTGGTGCGAGTCGATCCGCCGCGTCCAGTTCGAGCGCAAGCGGACGTTCGACGCGGGGGCGACACCCGGCCTCGACGACTTCGAGCGTCCGGAGTTAAAAAGCGTCAGCGGCGACCTCGTCGACGAACTGCAAGAGATCACGGATCGCCAGGAGCAACGCGATAATCGCATCGAGGAACTCGAACGGCAGCTCCACCAGCGCGACGAACGCATCCGGGATCTCGAGCGACAGCTGTCCGAGGCCCGCGATCTCAAACGGATGGCGGACCGGTTCTCGCGGGCGATGATGGAACAGGTGACCGGGCGCCCGCTGTCGGCCGCTCCGGGGCGGCAAAGCGAACTCGAGGAGGCCACGACGGGAACCGTCGGACGGGATCCGGAACTCGAAGCCG
>CAZOFL010000056.1:3964-15160 GCA_964579035.1 uncultured Natronomonas sp.
GCCGTTCGGAACGGCGATCGGGAGCCGACACCGCCGCCGGTTCCCGACGCCGGGGCGGAGGGAAAGACCCGATCCGGCGAGGAGGCGGAACCCGCGGAGACGACTGAACCCGACTCCGGGGCCGGTCGGGTCGAAAACTCGGAGCGATCCAGGACGGTCGAACGCGACGGTGTCCCGACCTCCGACGGCGGGTCCGACGACGAATCACCGACCGAACGAACCGGCGGGGAGCGAAAGTCCGGAGGGAGTAAGTCCCGACCGGAACGACACGGATCCGACGACGTCGATGATCCACTCGTGTCGCGACTCCGCGAGGAGATCGCGGCGCTCGACGGGATGGCGACCGGGATGCTCCAACAGTACCGTCGGTATGGGCCGATGGAACCACAGGCGGCCCACGATGCGGCCGGCGGTTCGGGCGACCGCGCCCCGGCGTACGCGACGAACCGGGTCCTCAGACAGCGCGGGCTTGTCGCCCACGTCGGCTGTGGGCAGTACGACTACGCGCTCGGCGAGTTGGTCCGCGAGGAACTGACGGACCCGATCAGACCGGAAGCCCCGCCGTCCGACGACGAAGTCCAGGCGGTCGTCGAGGCGGTCGAAACGGCGACTCCGGACGGGAGCGCTGGCAGCGAGGAATCCACTGGCGTGGGTGAAGAGACGCCAAAGGCCGACGCCGAGTGGCCAAGCATCGGCCGCTGAAGGGCGACGTCGGACGTTGACGGTGGATCAGGACACCGGGTCGACGAGCGATTCGAGCGCCGCACGCGGATTGTCGGCCTTCGCGACGCCCGAGGCCAAAAGCACCCCCTCGGCTCCGAGCTCTTTTGCAGCGGCGAGGTCCTCCCCGGTCGAGATACCCGCCCCACAGAGGACCGGGACACCCGACGCCGCCTCCACGGAGTCGGTCACGATATCGGGATCCGCTTTCGAGACGGGGGTTCCGGTTCCGATCAGTTCCGGCGGCTCGACGGCGACTGCGTCCGGTTCCAGCCGTGCTGCCGCCGCGATCTGTCTCGGGTTGTTCGCACAGACGACCGCCTCGAGGTCGGCCCGTTCGGCCGCCCGGAGCCCCCCGTCGATATCCGCGAGCCGGAGCCGCCTTTCGGAGTGGTTGAGAAGCGTCCCCTCCGCGCCGGCCCTCGCGACCGCCTCGGCGAGCGTCGATCCGGTGTGGGAGCCCTGCTCGACCGCCGAGACGTGCTGGCCCCACGTTTCGACGCCGGTGTCGGCCACGGGGCCGAGGTCGGCCGCCTGCGGGGCGACCGCGATTCGGACGCCGGTGTTCTCCGCCACGTCGGCCGCGACCGAGGCGATTTCGACGGGGTCGCAGGGGTACGCTTTCAGGTTTATCAGGACGAACATACAGGACGGCCATCGGCCATCGAAAAATAACTATCCATCGGATCGTCCGGTCCCGGAATCTACGCGGCTACACCGTGGCCCCGGGCGACGCCGTCGACGATCAGTTTGTACACCGCCCCGAAGAACCCGGCACACACCGTCAGCGCGCCGACGACGCCGATACCGAACCCGACCGCGACCGTCGCCCAGTTCGGGTCGGCTCCGTACCCGACGTCCAGTCCCGAGCCGATCAGGCCGAGACCGACGCCGAGGGCCAACTGTCCGAGGACGATGACCCCGATGTAGTAGCACATCATCCTGTACCCGTAGGCGATCCCTTCCGCCACCGACACACGGTCGCTCGCCGATCCCCGATCGGGCGCTGTGGTTCGGTTCACGCCGAGGGTTGCTCCGGCGTTGGGGTATAAACATGCGGGTGCTCGAAACGCCGGGGCCGGGACGCGTGACGGGGATCACTTTCGTGTGGTTCTTGTCCGAACCGACCGAGGAGTACGGTATGGAACGCGCCATCGACCGGCGAACCGTCCTCGCCGCGGCCGGCGTGGCGCTCGCGGGGTGTGCCGGCGGTGACGAGACGCCGACGCAAACGCCGATCCCCGACGAGGAGCGGGATCCGTTTTCGACGGAGTGGCCGACGTTCGCCCGCGATGCGGCGAATACGGGGTACGAACCGGGGATCTCCGGGCCGTTCACAGAGATCGGCGAGCAGTGGCGCTTCGACACCGACGGGTCGATCGTCGCGGGCCCCGCGATCGCCGGCAACACCCTCTACGTCGGCAGCACCGACGGCTCGGTGTACGCGGTCGATCCCTACGTCGGTGCGGAGCTTTGGTCCTTCGAGACGGACGGTCCGGTAACCGGCACGCCGGCGGTCGTCGACGGAACCCTCTACGTCGGTTCGAGCGACGAGTCGCTGTACGCCCTTGATGCGGACGACGGAAGCGAGCAGTGGCGCTTCGACGTCGGCGGCCGCGTGGGGACGAGTCCGACGGTCGTGGGCGACACCGTTTATATAGGTAGTGTCAGTAGCCTCGTCCTCGCCGTGGATCGGGACTCCGGCGAACGCGAATGGCAGTTCCCGACCGGGGCGTCGGTGCTGAGCACGCCGGCGGTCGTCGACGGAACCGTCTACGTCGGGGCCAGCGATCAGAACGTGTACGCGTTCGGGGCGGCGAGCGGCGAGGAGCGCTGGCGCTTCCGGACCGGGGGTGTCGTCGCGGGCGGTCCGACCGTCGTCGACGGAACCGTCTACGTCGGGTCGCGAGACGCCAACGTGTACGCCCTCGACGCCGGCGACGGCGACCCCATCTGGCGGTTCGACGCCGGCGGGCAGGTCCAGGGAAGTCCGGTTGTCAGGGGGGACACCGTGTACGCCGGATCGGGAGACGGTCGGCTTTATGCCATCGGCATCGACGGCGAGGAACCCGAGGGTCGGTGGCGGTTCCGAACCGGTGCCTCGGTCATCGCAAGCCCGGTTGCCACCGGCGAACACGTCTTCACCGCTTCGACGAGCGGCAACGTGTTCGGGATGTTGCCGGACGACGGCGCGACCGTCTGGCGGTTCGAGGCCGAGACGGAGTTTCAAGGAGCCCCTGCCGTCGTCGACGAGTGGCTCTACGTGGGCGGCACCGACGGCACCCTCTACGCGCTCGGCTCCGGGTCGGCCTAACCGAGCAACGACCGCCTCGAGTTCGAGACGACGATGAGGCTGCTGATCGCCATCAAGACGGCGGCGATGAGCGGGTTGATCAGGCCCGCGACCGCGAGCGGAATCGCCACGACGTTGTACCCGATCGCCCACAGAATGTTCTGTCTGATCCGCGCCTGAACGCGGTCGGCGATCCCGAAGAACGTCGGCACCGTCGAGAGGTCGTCGTCGGTCACGACGGCGTCGGCGGCATCGATCGTCAACTCGGTCCCGTGTGACATCGCGATCCCGAGGTCGGCGGCGGCGAGCGCCGCGGCGTCGTTTGTCCCGTCACCGACCATCGTCACCGTCCCGCCGCCGCCGAGCCGCCTGATCAACTCGCGTTTGGCCTCGGGGCGAACCCCGGCGAACACCTCATCGATCGCGGGATGGTCCGCGAACCGCCGCGCCGCCCGCTCGTCGTCGCCGGTGATCACGACGACGTCGGTGTCCCCGCCCACGGCGGCGACGGCGTCTTCCCACCCCGGACGCGGGGTATCCTCAAGGACGACGACGCCGGCGACGGCCCCGTCCCAGCCGACGAGCGTCGGGTGAGCGCCCGCCGCCCGCGCGGACTCCACCGCGGCCTCGAGGTCGGTCGGGATCGACCACCCCTCACGTGCGAAGGCGTCCGGGTGGCCGACGATCGTCCGATCGCCCTCGACCGTCGCCGCGACGCTTCTGGGGTTCCGTTCGAATCCCGTGACGTCGGTGGACGGTTCCGGTGCCGCATCCAGTATCGCGGCGCCGATCGGGTGGTTCGAGCGCCCTTCGACCCCGGCAGCCCGCCGGAGAATCCGCTCGCGGTCCTCGCCGACGACGTCGACGACGGACATCGTTCCGGTCGTGAGCGTCCCCGTCTTGTCGAAGGCGACGGTGTCCGTCCCGGTGACGCGTTCGAACACGGAGCCGTCGAACACCAACAGTCCGGACTCCGAAGCGGTGTTCGAGCCGGCCGCCAGCGCGAGCGGGGTCGCGATGCCGAGCGAACACGGACAGGAGACGACGAGGACCGAGACCCCGATCAGGATGGCCTCGCCGACCGGCCGCCCGAGGCCGATCCACCCGAGCGTCGTCAGGACGGCGATCCCCACGACAACCGGCACGAACACGACGGCGAAGCGGTTTGCGACGCGTTGGACACCCGTATCGGTGCTTTGAACGGACCACAGGAGTTCCATCAGTCGATCGACCGTACTCGTGCCGTCCTCACCGACCTCGACGACGAGGGCGTTGTCCGTGACGATCGATCCACCGACGACGTCCGAGCCGGCCGACTTCGGGACCGGGATCGACTCGCCGGTCACCACGGATTCGTCGACCGCCGCCGTACCGTCCACGACACGACCGTCGACCGGAATTCGTTCACCCGGCCGAACGAGGACCCGGTCGCCGGGCGCACACGTCTCAATCAGGACCTGTTCGGTCGAGCCGTCCTCGTGGAGTTGTCTGGCGTGTGTCACCCGCGATTCGGCCAGTTCGGAGTAGTACCCGAGCGCCCGTTCCTTGAACCGGGATTCGACGTGATCGCCGACCGTCACGACGGCGAGGATCATCACGGCCACGTCGAAATACACCGTCCGGCCCTCGAGGATAAAAAGGGAAACGACCGAGTAAAGATACGCCGCCGCGACGGCGAGGGCGATCAACACGTCCATGTTCGGCTGGCCGACTTTGAGGCTCACGTACGCTCCCCTGAAGAACGGGTAGCCGATCCCGACGACGATGATCGTACTCCAGACGAAAAGCGGTACGAACACCATGAAATACAGCGTCGAGCCGAACAGAAACTCCCGGGGGTAGATCCCGAGATACGTCGGATACACGAAGAGGATGTACGGTGCCATGACCGGCATCATCACGATGATGGAAATGGCCGCGCGATACTCCTCCAACGAGAGCCGATCCAAGAACCCGTCGGGTTCCTCGCCCGGTTCGGAGGCGTAATACCCGAACTGGCTCAGTTCCTCGGGTAACGCGTCCCGATCACAGGTCTCCGGGTCGTAGGTCACCCTCGCCATGTCCGTCGAGTAGCTCGCTTCGGCGCCGTAAACGCCGTCTATGTCGGCCGCCGCCGCCTCGATGAACAGCTCGCAGGTCGAACAGTGGAGCCCGTCGATCGAGAGATACGCCGTCTCGGCGTTCTCGGGGCTCGATTCGTTCTGCCCATCGCCCGATCGCCCTCGGATCGTGTCGGCGTCCACCTCGTCCGGGTCGACGTCACCGAGCGTTCGGTAGACCTCCAGACAGCCCTGACAGCAGAACGTCCCGTCGACGTCGTCGCCCGTAACCGGGGCGTGATCGGTGGGCAACTCACACAGCGTACACGAACCCATCGAGTTCCGTTGGGGCTCAGCGAGTAATTCGGTTTGGGTTTTCCCCCGCCGCCACGGGGGGCGGATCCGACCCTCCGGGAGGCGGTTCGACCGGTGATCCGAACGGAGGGGTATACGACGCCGAGCGCTTTCGGCTACGTGTGTGGGGTGTGCGTCGGTACTTGCCGGCTGTGGCGGCAATCTCTCGTCGAGTGACAAGCGCCGCCATCCCTTCGCCGACGCCACTGTTGGGGGGAGAATCGGCCACGCCCTCGGGTTGTACCGCGACGCCGAGCCCCGCGAAACAATGTCGAACCGGCCCGAGGACCGAATCCCGCCGTACGACGTCCGGAATCGGGATCCGGGAAGCCCTCCTCGGGACACGGGAGCGCTTCGACGACGGGACGCGGCCGTTCGAACACGGGGAGATGTGGGACGATGGGCGCTACGGGGCGGCCGAGGCGGGCTTCGAGGCAGCGAACGGAGCCGTTCCGCTCGGCCGTCGGGCCCGTCGAGAACGCGTCGGGGGTGGCCGGGGAGTTCGACGAGCCTCCCCGCCTCGAGACGGCGGCCCTCGGGACGTTGGGCGGCCACCTCGACCGACTCCTCTATCGGACGAGCGCGGCCGTGGGGCTCACCCAATTCGAGGCGGAGGCCCCACCCTCAAGGAGTGCAGGGGTTCCGATGCTCCATCGGAAGCACAAGCGAATAGGGTGGGGAGGAAGCCGACAACTACTATGCCAATCCACGTACACAGCTAGCTCTGACACCCAACCGCAGCCTTTAGAATCTAGCAAACCGACATAATACGTATGGTGGAAGCGAACAGAACTGTTGTGATTCCTCTCAGCGTTCCGGAAGAATCACGCTCGGACTTCCACCAGACAATCCTGCCGTATGTTTACTGCCAGCAGAAAACTGTCGAACACTGCTGGCCAGACGCACCGAAACAACCGGCTGACCTGCAAACCAGCAAGCAGGACGCTGAAGACGCACTCTACGACCGACTTCGAGACGAGACCAACGAACAACTCCACTCGAATCTCGTCCAGAAAGCCATCAAAGACGCAACCAGCGCGATCTCCTCGTGCAAGACCAGTTGGGAGAACGGCGACCGGATCAGCAAACCTGATTTTTACGACCGTGAGCGGGCTGGCTACACGATGACCTACGACAAACGAGCCGCCACCTACACCCGGTACGAGGCGACGTTCTCAACGCTCAACGGCACTGTGAACTGCCGATACGAACTGCCAGCAGAAATCGAAGGAACGCCGTATGGTGAGTATTTGCTGGACAGACGGTGGTCGTTTTCGACGAGCAAGCTCGTCTTTGACGGCGAACGGTTCTGGCTCCACGCCGTGGTGCAACGCCAGTTCGGGGATGAGCCAGTGTATGCACCCAACGCCGACAATGCAAGTTCAGACACGCCAGAGGACACTCATCGTGTTCTTGGCGTGGACTTGAACGTCGATGGGGCAACAGCGGTGACTTCGAGTGGCCAATTCTACGGGAACGCTGACGCACTCAACGCGTATCGGTCTGAGCAAGAGCAATTACGCGGCGAACTTCAGCAAACAGGGACGCGAAGTGCCCATCTCCGCTTCCAACAGCGGCGTGGCACAGAGTGGCGATACTACGATCAGTACGCCCACCACGTCGCCAATGCGATCAAGCAGGAAGCACTTCGGGTTCGTGCCACCCACGTTGCCTTCGAGGAGTTGACGCGGATTCGCAAGCGTATCTCGAATCTGCCCAAGTTCCAGCAATGGCTGTTCAAGAAAGTCCAGAAGTACACTGAGTACAAGCTGGAACGGTACGGTGTGACCGTGGAGACAACGACCCCCGAGGACACGAGTCAGGCGTGTAGTCGCACAGATTGTGACTGTGTGGACGAAGACAATCGTGACGGCAAGCACTTCGAGTGTCTGGAGTGTGGTTACACGGTGAATTCAGATTATAATGCGGCCAAGAACGTCGGATTCCGATATCTCAGCGAGGAACTATCCAGCCCGGCGAGCCACACGTGTTCGTCCGGGCAGGCCACGAGTCAACTGGCCTTAATGTCGGGGACACTCTCACCAACCGGCAATTTTGCCGAACAGGAGTGGGTGTCCACCGACAAGCCCCACCCTCAGCAAGCGAGTGGCAGTACATCTGCCCGAGCGCAGTAGGGTGGGGTCGTTGACCCGACGGACGGCGTACGCCGCAGGTGCACAGGAGGCCGGCGAGACGACACTGGCGAAGGGGCGCTGGGCGACGCCAACGAATACGCTCGGGCGTTCAACGCGACCGGAACGGTACAGCTCCGCGGCATCGCCGTCGCGCTCGGATTGATCCGTGGGTTCGACCGGGACGGGCCGGTCGTCGGTGTCAACGGGAAAGAGCCAAAGTAAACGACGCGGATCGGACGGGAGCGACGCTACTCGGCGTCTTCGACGGCCGCACCGGGGACGTTTATTTTGACGCTTTCGAGCCCCTGTTTGGCCTTCTGCTTGGAGGCGTACCCCTCGCTGCCGTCGGCGATGATGTTGCCGTTGTCGTGGACGAGTCGCCACCTGAACTTCTCTTCTGCGTCCTCGTACACTTCGAAGGTCGCCTTGCTCGCGGCCACGTCGGTTTCGATGTCCTCGCCGCTGGCGTCCCACTCCATGCCGAGTTCGAGGCTGGTCGTGCCGTCCTCGTGCTCGAGTTCGATCTCGAAATCCGCCTCCGTGGGCGGATCGACGGTTACCGTCTGCGTTTCGTCCGTGGGGACGGGCTCACCCCGGCCGAGCGCGCCGGCGATCCGGCGCAGATAGGACGCGATGCCGTTCCGTGAGCGTTTGCGCTTCGACTCGTGAACCGTTCCGTCGGTGTCGTCCGACATACCGGCCCGATCGGCCAGCGGTTATATAATACCACCTGCCGGCGAGGCCGGCGGGTCCCGCCGATCAGACGGTCGTGTCCTCGCCGCTTCCCTCCCCGGGGCGGCTGAGACTGGCCGTCGAGTCCATCGCCGCCGCGAATCCCCCGGCCCAGAGGTTTGCGGCGACAACCGCGCCGTAGAAGCCCGCAAACGGCGCGAGGAGCCACCCGACGAGCGGGATCATGCCGACGAACCCCACGACGACGACGACCGCGACGGAGGCGAGCCACGCGATGGCGTACTCGCGATCGAGGGCGACCGTTTTTATCACGCCGGCGTCGAACCCCGCGGCGAAGCGCCCCTCCCGGGCGAAGTTGACGATCCCGACGATCGCCAGATAGCCGAACGCGAGCGTCAGAAGCGCCGACAGGGTCAGCCCGGCGAACAACCCGCCGACGCCGACCGCGGCCCCCGCTTCGCTCCCGGTTGCGATCGCCAGGACCGACCCGCCGACGGTGACGGCGGCGACGAGCAACGGGACGACAAGGAAGACGACGGTTATAACCCACGCCTGTGCGCCGTCGACGAGCAACGTCTCCCAGTCCTCGAAAGCCGGGGGGTTCGGATCGCCCGCGGTCGACGCTCTGATCGTTTCAACGAGATACCCGTAAACGGCGAAAAGCGGAACGAGCAGGAATCCGAAAAACACTAACAAACCGCCGATCAGGACCGTTTTCACCCAGCTGTCGCGCTCCATCGGATACGTGAGGATCTCGTTGACGTTCATACTTACGGGGAGGTGCCAGGAGTCTTTGTAATATGCTCCATATAAACCGGTAGGGTCGGCGATCCACGGAACAAAAATAAAACCCGTCCCGACGGTCCGGGGCCACGACGCCCGCTGTCCCACCCGCCGTCGTCACGACGGTGGCCGTGGCTTACGTGGTGGTATATAAACCCAAGCCAGCCGGTGGAACTGTCGGTCCGTCGGGGCAGCGACGACAGGCGCTCACAGCGGTTGGTTTCGAACGCCGATCGGCCTCACTCGAGCCAGTCGGGGTCGGCGGGCGGAGGACTGAACACGTCGATGGCACGAAGCGTCGTCTCCCCCCGGTTTTCGGCGGCGTGGCGTTCGTTGCTCCCCAAACTGTAGGACCCGCCGGCCTGGACGGCGACCACCTGGCCGTCTTCGAGCACGAACGTCTGTTCGCCCTCGTACGCGAAGCCGACCTGTTCGTGCTCGTGATCGCGGTCGGGGATCACCGCACCGGGGTCCATCCGGAGATGTTGGACGCTCATCTCCTCTCCGACCGCGAGTTGAGCGAGATACACGCCCGGTTCGACCTCGGCTTCCTCGGACGCGTCCGGGATATGCTCCATGGTCGGGGGGTCGGAGCCGATGTATAGGATCGTTCCGCGCCCCGCGACGTCGGCGGCGCCGCACAGTCGGATGTCCGACAGCCGTGGATTTTTATCCGGCGGCGGCGAGAGTCGTCGTATGTCCGATCTCGGCGATTTCGCGAACTACGAACCCGACGACGACTCGGGGGGTTCCGGTCGGGAGACCGATCCGACCCCCGGCACCGAGTCGGACGACGACTCGTTCGATCCGGTCTCCGTCTCGCCGGCCGGGACCGACCGGGGAATCGGAACGCTGTCCGCCTCAGAGGGGCTCATTGTCAGCGAGGACGACGACGATACCCGTCTGCGCGCGTACGTTACGGTCGCGAACCGGTCGTCGGTCCGCATCGGCAGCTACCTCGTCGCCGCGTATCCGGACGGTGAACGCCTCTTCTGTCGGATCGTCGCCCTGGAGTACGCCCAGGAGTTCCGCTCCGACGACGCGACCGAGATCCACGCACGGCGGGCGATGCGACGCGAGGGGATCGACGAGCAGGACTACAAGTTCATGGCGACGCTCGAACCGGTCGCCGTGCTGTATTCGGAGGGCGGGGAACTCAAACGCCGGATGACCGACCGGGTGCCGAAACCCGAGACGGTCGTCCGGCAGGCCGAGGACAGCACCGAGATCAAAACGGGGCTGAAAATCCCCGAGGAGGGCGTGTTTCTGGGGCATCTCGCCGTCGGCGGTGAGAAGGTCCGGACCGCCGCCAGCCCACCGACGATCGACTACCGGCTGAAGGACGACTACGAGGCCGGCGACCCTCTGGTGTTCAGACACACCCTCGTCGCCGGCGGAACGGGATCGGGAAAAACCCACGGTGCCAAGAACGTCCTCCGGCAGTATCTCGCCGCGGATCGCCGGTATCCGACCGACGACGGCCGGTCGGTCGCGCCGGCGCTCGTCCAGTTCGACCCACAGGACGAGTACGCCCAGATGCACGACGACAACCCCGAGATCGACGCCGACTACGAGCGACGTCTCGATCGGGAAGGGATCGCCCACGGCGGGGTCGACGACACGAAAGCGTTCGTCCCGAAGGTCGGCGACGCCACCTACGCCGCCGCCCATCACGGGGCCGAGCAAGTCGAGTTCACCATCCCCTTTTCGATGGTGTTCGAGAACCCCTGGCTCGTCGCCGGCAGCGGGCTCAACGACAACCAGTACGGCGCTCTCGTCGGCGTGTTGCTCCCGCAGTTCAAGCGCCGGTACGGGACCGACGCGACGTACGGGGAGTTCAGAACCTTCCTCGACGATCCGGCACTCAAAGAGGAGCTCGACGAGTCCGGCCGCGTCCACGAGGCGACGTTCGACGCGATCCGCCGCCGAATCACGGGATTCGAGTCGGTGTTCGATCGCGAGGCCCGCCCGATCACCGACCTCGTCGACTCCTTCGTCCGCCCCGGCGGCGTGACGACGGTGCCGACCTACCACATCAACGACTCGCGGGCGACGACGACGGTGGTGCTCGCGCTCGCCTCGCTTTTGGTCGACGAGAAGCTCTCGAACGATCCCACCTACGCTCGGATCAAGGAGACGCCGCTCGTGTTGGGGATGGACGAGGCGCACAACTTCCTGA
>CAZOFL010000057.1:0-14903 GCA_964579035.1 uncultured Natronomonas sp.
TCGTCGCCGTCGATCGCGATCTCGGTCGGCCCGCCCGGTACGATCATCGCGGCGTTGGCGGGCACGAGGACGATCACGAGCAGAATTGCCGCGACTTTTCGCGCGTCGACGCTGTCGGGTTCCTCCGTCGACCGGGTGAGGTTTCTGTCCGGACTGCCGTCGGCGCTCGGACGTAGCGAGGCGAGAAAGAGAAGCACCCCGAGTCCGAAGATGCCCGTCCCGACGGTGTCGGGCGAGAGGTCGGCGTCGAGACCGATAACGCCGAGGAGGGCGCTGACGACTCCGACGGAGACGGCCTGTATTCCCTCGATCGCGACGCCGAGGAACGGGATCGTCACGGCGGTCCCACCCACCCGGAGGGCTTTCGCGGCGATCTGATCCTCCCGCACCGGGGGTTCGCCGCCGTCCTGGTCGGTGAAGGGGTTAGCGTCACCGCGGGTGATATACCCGTCCTCGGTCTCGCCGACGATCCGGTGGGTTGTGAGCCCGCCGCCCTCGATCTCCTCGGCGTGAAACGTGACGATGTCCCCTTCACGTGGCGGTCCGGCGAGGAAAGCGGGGATGGCGACGAACCCGTCGCCGGCGTCGATCGTCGGTTCCATGCTTCCCGACTCGACGTAGGCGACGAGCGTCGGCTGACCGAACAGTTGTCCGAGCACCAGGGCGGCGAAGAACACGACGAGAACGACGACCCCCACCCGCCCCATCGTCTTCCGTAACATCTGCTTACCGCTGTCTTCTCGGTCGGCCTACCTGAATGTTGGGTCGGAGGACCGTTCGGGCGCCGGAACGGTCCGAAAACGGCTATTTAATGGCCTATTAAGCCTCGACGGACGATTTTAATGGGCTAATTAATATATGCTATCCGCCCTCACGGTCGGTAACGGCAGCCGAATGCTGCCAAAGGAATAAATATTATGAGCACTGGACGGGGGCCGGAAACGGTGGTGGTGGAAGGCGTCGACTCTCTCACCGGGGTGGACGAACTCGACCGCTGGTGGCACTACAACCGGTCGATCCGCCTCTACGGGTTGCTCGCACTCGCCGGAACGAAACTCGCCGACATCGTCACGACGGCCGTCGGCGTCCGGTACGTTCCGACGATCGTCGAGGCCAACCCGATCGCGGACAGGGTTTTCGTCGAGTTGGGGCTGTTTACAGGCCTGACGTTCCTGGGGTTCACGACGGTGCTTTTCGCCGCCTGTGCCGCCGAACTGTTCGGTCTCGAGGTCCGTCGTCGTCTCGGATTGCCGAAGACCGCGCTGTTCGCGCAGGCGTCTGTTTACCTGACGCTTTCGGTGCTTTTCGCCCTCGTCACACTCCACAATACTGCGTTGATCGCCGACCAGGCGGCGTACATGATCGACGACCTGTTGACACCGCCGAGCGCGCTGCAGTGACGACCCGGAGGACACGATGACACGACATGACAGAAACACGACACGGTCGGGGCCCGATCACGAATCGAGCGAGCGAACGGGTCGAACCGCCACGGCGACGACGGACACCCTCGAAGGTGTCCGCAGAACCGAGACGATCGCCGATAAGGTCGACTTCGAGTCGGTCAGAGCGGAGCTTCCCGAGGGGTGGACCGTCAAGCCGAACATCGTCCAGTTCGGGTCCGCTCCGCTCGCCGAGACCGTCCGATTCGAGCGAACGCGTGTCGACCCACAGCTGGTGTTGAAGCCCACCGACTCGGCGGAGCCGGGCGGCGAGATACAGTTCTACGAACGCGACGGAGCGAGAGCGACGCGACAGCGGACCGTAACTGTCGACTCGCTTCCGGAAGCGCTCCGGGTCGCTGTCAACCGGGTCCACCAGTTCGCCGACCGGGAGGGTTGACATCCTCCTCCGTGTGAACGCGGAGGACTCCCGAGCGTTGGGAGTTTCAGGTGTACAGTCCAACTGGCGGACTACCACACCTTTCGGGCACGGGTAGTCCCACAGTGTCGGTGTGGTGGACTGCTGGCGTTAACGAGAACGGAGTTCTCGTTCGCACATCAGAAATCTTCGATTTTCGTGATCACGAGAGACGAAGTCTCTCGGACGACAGTATCCGAAAGGGCAGCCGGTGAACGCACATGCTAGAAGCGTGTGTCCGTGCCGACTGCTGAAAACGGGCACCACGATACCCCCCACTCTGGTGACACCTGCCGGCGTCCCTGTGGCCAAAACAACACTGGGACGCCGTACACGGTCGAGGATAGGGGTAACGGCGGTTTGGCACCGTCCTCAGAAATCGAAGATTTTCGAACGACCTCGTTACGTGGGCGGACAGGCTGCCTCCGAAGGACGGTTCGGAATCCGCTCCGTTCCGACCAATTCCTACTGTTAGATAGGTCGGCCTGTCAGTTAAACGTCACCGTGGGAAACTCACAGCGGGCATTTAGACGGTGGTCTGTGACCACAAGTGACGGCGCGTATCCACGCCGTGAACGGCGCGGTATTGCGCCTGTTCTGCTTATAACAGCGGATCCGATAGTCGGGTTGTATACCTCACCGTCGGGGCGGTCGACCGCCGATTCAACTCGTGTCGTATTTGTAGGTCGCCTCGTCGGGGTCGATGCCGAAGTCCTCCGCGGTCTCCTCGGGTTCCGCGTTCGGATCGTCGTCCGCGGCGGATTTAAACCGCTCTCTGAGCCGATTCGGCATTCGGAACGCCTCTGTGTCGATCGCCATCGGGACCGCGTCGGGATCGATCCCGTCGCGTTTCGCCGCCAGCCGATCCGAGACCGCTTCGGGGAGTTCCGACTCCGGGACGGCTTCGAACCCGAACTGCGCGAGGTACTCGTGGGCGCCGGTGAGCGAGTAGACGCGCTCGTGACCGTCGGCGTCGGCCCCGTCGATCAGGCGTTCGACGACGTGGGCGCCGACGCCTTGGTTTTGCCACCCGTCCAACACGCCGATGCTGGTCAACTCACAGATCTCGCTGTCGTCGGTCTTGTGGAGTCGAATCCGGCCGAAGCCGGCGCGGGCGTTCGACGTCTCGTCGACGGCGATGACGTAATCGCGGGACCGAAACGCCGTTTCGTCCAGGTTCATCGCCTCGATGTGTTCCAAAAGCCAGGCCTCATCGCGGTTCTTCGCATCCCGGACGTACATGAAAGCGTCTACGTGACGGCGGTCCTAAACCGTTCCCCCTCGGGATGGTCGGAGGGCTCAACCGGAGCGGACGTGCTCGTCGAGGAACTCGACGATCGCCGAGTACGCTTCGATCCGGTTCTCGCGCTTCGAGATCCCGTGGCCCTCGTCATCGAATATGAGCGTTCGGACGGGGACACCCGCCGCCGCGGCGGCCTCGGCGATCTGTTCGGCCTCGCCGACCGGGACACGGGGATCGTTCGCGCCGTGGAGAACGAAAAGCGGCGCCTCGATCCGGTCGGCGGTGTTGATCGGTGAGATGGATTCGAGAAACGCCCGGTCGTCCTCAAGGGAGCCGTACTCCGCCTCCCTGAGCTCGCGCCGCCACGAACCGGTGTTTTCGAGGAACGTCACGAAGTTGGCAATGCCGACGATGTCGACGCCCGCGGCCCACCGCTCGGGGTACTCCGTCAACGCGGCGAGCGTCATGAACCCGCCGTATGAGCCGCCCTTCGCGATCAGCCGGTCGCCGTCGACCTCCGGGCGCCCGGCGAGCCACGCGGCGGCGGCTTCGATGTCTGCGACCGAATCCATCCGCTTTTCGACATCGTCGAGGGCCGCGTACGACCGGCCGTAGCCGGTCGATCCCCGGACGTTCGGCTCGAAGACGGCGTAGCCGTGGGCGAGAAAGTACTGTTTGACGGCGGAAAACGACGGCCGCCGCTGGCTCTCGGGGCCGCCGTGGATGTCGACGATGGTTGGCGCGCCGCCCTCGGGAACCGACTCGGGGACCGAGAGGTAGCCGGGGATCCCCCGCCCGTCGAACGTCTCGTACCGGAGGAGATCCGACTCGACGAAGGTCGATTCGGGGATGCCCGCGGTCGGGGCGTGCGTCCAGCGTTCGGTCGCCCCGGTTTCGGTGTCGACGACGTAGACGTTCGCGTTCGTCGTATCGGTCGTGACAGTTACCGCAAACCGTTTTGCCCCGTCGTCGAATGAGACGCCCCCGGCGATCCCCCGGGGGAGGTCGGGTTCCGGGCGACGATCGATCTCCGTCGGACCGACGAGGTCGCCGACGGTCAACTCGGTGTATCCGTCGACGTTTCGCGAGTAGACGATCCGCCCGGTCTCGTCGTCGATCGCGACACCGTCGACGTTCCACTCGCCGCCGTCGACCACCGTCGAGACTGTCCCGTCGGCCGCGTCGAGGCGAACGAGCGACAGCGTGTCACCGCCGCGGTCGCTACAGCAGTAGATTCCCTCGCCGTTGGGTCCCCACGAGAGGCTCCGAAACCGAACGTCCTCCTCATCGCCGTCAGTGAGCTGACGGAGGGCTCCGGAGTCGATATCGAGGACGTACACGTCGGTATCGAAGTTCGATCGGGCCTCCTGGACCAGGAGCTGCGAGTCGTCCAGGCTCCAGCCCCCAACCGACAGCCAACCGTCGCCCTCGAGGATTCGTTCTGCGTCCGCGTCGGGATCACGGCCTCGGACGTAGACGTCGAAGACCGGCTCCTTGCGACGGTTCGAGGCGAACGCAACGGACTCGCCGTCGTGACTCCACCCGCCCCAACGGTGCTTCGCGTCGGCGTCCGTCAACCGCCGTATCCGCCCGGCGTCGTCGATCGAAAACAGCGCCTGGCGTTCGTTACCGCCCTCGTCCATGCCGAACACCGTCTCGGGGCGTTCCGGCGACGGCGACGCGAACGTGATCCGCTCGTCGGAGAAGGTCCGCTGGGTCGGCCATCCGCCGGGTTCGTCGATCGTCCACAGCTGCGGTGTCCCGGTCGTGTCCATCCGAAACGAAAGCGTTCCGTCGGCCCGAAACGCCGCCCCGAACGCGCTCCGGACGTTCAGATAGCGCTCGATATCGTACTCGTACACGGCCGTCGGTTCGGGCGCTGCGATCTTATAATGTGTTCACTCACCGCGGTCGCTCCGAGGCACGGTGATCGTAACCGCCGCCCCCCGCGGGTCGGCGTCGCTGACATCGATCGAGCCGCTCGATCGCTTGACGATCCAATACACCAACCAGAGTCCGAGCCCACTCCCGTGATAGAGGTCGTCGATCGCGAGGCCGGTCTCCAACACGTCCCGATCCATGTCGGGGATCCCGGGACCGTCGTCGACGACGCTGACGGCGACCGTCTCCGCGGCCGTTTCGACCCGGATCTCGACTGACGGCGTCGCCCGATCGCTGTGTTCGATCGCGTTTCGGAGTAGTTCCTCGACGGCGACCCTGAATTTGGTGCTCACGTCGGCGACCGCATGCGTCGGCAGCTCCGTCCCGACCACCGCCTCGGTGGCGAACTCCCCGACGAGCGACCGGATCGAAGCGGCGACGTCGATCGGCTGTGTCTCCGGTTCCGAGCTCAGGAGATCCGTGATCGCGCGGGATTTCTCCCGGTCGACATCAGCTTCTCGGTGTACTCGATGATCTCCTCGATGATCGGCTCCGCCCCCGACGCTTCCGACTTCGCCTGATTCGCCAACCCCCGAACGACCATCAGGTCGTTTCGGAGATTGTGCCGGAGGATGTTGTCCATCACCCGCAGCTGTCTCGTGCGTTCCTCGAGTCCCGTCACGTCCCGGCAGATGGCGATCGTCCCCGAGAGCTCACCGTCGTCGTCGTAGTAGGGATACCGGTTAGTGCTGAACACCGCGTCCCGGTCGGAGTGCTCGAACTCGGGCGAGACGGAGTATTTGACCGGCGACTCGGTCTCGATGACTTCCCGCTTTTTTTGATCGATCGCCTCCGCGGTAGCCGCGTCCATAAACCTCGTTTCACCGTCGCCGAGCAGTTCGGACTCCGAGAGCCCGGCGAAATCGACAAGCGCCTCGTTGACGAGTTCGAATCCACCCGATGTGTTCTGCAGCATGATCGGGTCGTCGAGTCGCTGGACGATGTCGCGGTGACGTTTGAGCCGGTCGCGCAGCGATTTGCGTTCCGTAATATCCGTCTGAACTGCGACGTAGGCGGTGACTTCGCCGCCGTCGGTGATCGGTGCGATCGTCTGATAGGCCGTGTACTGTGTCCCGTCTTTTCGGCGATCGACGATCTCGCTCATCCACGTGTCGCCGGCGGTGATCGTCGCCCACATCTCCTCGTAGTACGACGACGACATAGCCCCCGACTGCAGGACGTTCGGCGTCTCCCCGATCACCTCCGTTCGGTCGTAGCCGGTGATCTCCTCGAATGCGGGGTTCGCGTACTCGATTATCCCCTCGGGATCGGTCACGAAGATGGCGTGACCCGACGCCTCAACCGCTTCCCGGAACCGACGGAGCCGTTCGGCCTGTGCCTGCAACTTGAGGGACTGGTCCCGGAGCCGAAGCAGCGACTCGACCCGCCACTCGAGTTCGGCCTGCCGGATCGGGAGGGAAACGATCTCATCGACCGGCGAAACCAACACGTTGTCCGCGACCTCGCCGTAGCCGGTTCTGAAAAGCTCCGTATCGCGTTCGGGCAACAACAGAAGGACCGGCAACAGCACCGGCTCTATCTCGGCCTTGAGGTCGGCGAGGGCGTCGCCGTACCGCATGAGCCCGTCCGTGTCGGTAATACAGAGGTCGGCATCGACCGCGTCGGCGGGCTGGCCGGCGTCGGCGAGAGCGTACGAACTGTGGTCGCTAATCCACTGCTTGAGGACGTCCTCGTTGCCGTCGCCGGCGACGAGCGGATGGATGCTGGCCGGATCCTCAGCCATCGGCCGGTTCACTCCGACGTGGGGTGGCGGCCGACCAAACCCCGATCCGGTCGGCGCCAATGTCGTCGTAACGCGGCTGACCGTTGGTCCGCAGCCCGTGTTCAGCAGCTTTGGCGGCGCGTCCCCGCCGTTGTCCGGTCGGTACCATTGGTCCGATCTACTCGGCGGCCGCACATCAGTAACACGATCCGTTCACGTGCCGGCCGGGAGTGGCGGAGGCGGGACACCGACGGCGCGTGCGGTCGGTCAGCGGGACGGATCGTGGCGGTTCCGAGCCATTTTTGACACCGGCCGCCGTCGCCGGTCGTATGCGAATCGCGGTCGTCCTCAGGGATCCACCCCCACAGTCCGAGCGCGCCGGGGCCCTCCGACTCCGACGCCTCGCCGCGACGCTCGACGACCGCGGTCACGAGGTCACGATCTACTGCCACCCGTGGTGGGGGCGGGCCGGCAGACGGATCGATATCAACGGCATCGACCACGAGGGCGTCTCGTTCGAACATTCGGCGATGTACTACAGCCGGCTCCCCGGGCTGCTCGCTCGCCGCGATCCCGACATCGTTGTCGCCTCGGCGTCCCCGCCGGGGGCCGTCGTGTCGGCGTGGCTCGGCGCGCGGTTGGCTCGGGTGCCGCTGTTCTGTGACTGGTATGGCGACGAACCGGAGGGGGCGGACTCGCGGTGGCTCCGATCGGCCGCCAGCCTGCCGACGCAGGTCGTCACCCCCTCGGAACTACAGCGGACTCGCGTTAGGGAACTCGGAGGGACCGAAGCGAACACGACCGTTGTGCCCGGTGGCATCGATTTCTCGAAGATCGCTGCGACCGACCCGGCCGAACGTGTCGACGTCGCCTATGCGGCCCGCCTCGACGACGACTCCAACCTCGAGGATCTCCTCCTCGCTCTCGCCGAACTCCGGGGCCGTGACGGGTGGCGTGCGACGGTGATCGGCGACGGGCCGGAACGGGTAGCCTTCGAGACCCAGGCCAGAGACCTCCGGATCGCCGATCGGGTGACGTTCGTCGGCGAGGCGGACCGCGAGAAACGGATCGGCATCTACCGCGGCGCGCACACGTTCGTCCAGACGGCCCGTCGACAGACGTTCGCCGAGGAGTTGTTGTGGGCGCTCGCGGCCGGATGCGTCGGTATCGTCGAGATTCAGGGCGACTCGAGCGCGCACGAACTCGTCGAGCGCCGCGACCGTGGGCTTCGGGTGACGGACATGGAGGCGTTGGACGAGGCGATCGAGTCCGCCTGGGAGTTCGGCTACCGCGACATCGACACGGCGTTCCAGGGGTTCGACCACGCCGCAGTCACGGGCGCGTACGTCGAACTGTTCCGGGAGTTCGGCGTCGGCGCGCGGTGATCACCCATCGAACCGATCCGGATCCGCCGCGGCGGCGGCCGTCCGCACCGCCGCCACGTTCTCGGCCACGTCGTGGACTCTGAGGATATCGGCCCCGCGTTCGGTCGCCAGCGCGCTCGCGGCGACCGTGGCGGCGAGTCGATCCTCGGCGCCCCCGTCGTCGACCAGCCCGAACATCGACTTCCGAGAGTGGCCGACCAACACCGGGCAGCCGAGCGAGCGGAACTCCTCGAGGCGGCCGAGTAGCTCGAAGCTCTCGGCCGCCGACTTGCCGAAGCCGAGCCCGGGATCGACGATGATCCGCGAACGATCCAGCCCCGCTTTCTCGGCGAGCAGCACCCGCTCTTCGAGCGCGTCGATCGTATCGGAGACCACGTCGTCGTATGCGATGTCCGCGTCGGGGTCGACCGGCGTGTTGATCGAATGCATTACGATGACCGGGACGTCGTAGTCGGCCGCCACGAGCCGCATCTCGGGATCTTCGAGCCCCGACACGTCGTTGAGGATGTCCGCACCGGCATCGAGGGCGGCGCGAGCGACGGGCGCCTTCCGCGTGTCGACGGAGACCGCGGCGTCGGTGTCGGAGAGCGCCTCGACCACGGGGACGACCCGGTCGATCTCCGCCTCGACCGGGACCGGGTCGGCGTTCGGGCGCGTCGACTCGCCGCCGACGTCGACGATTCCGGCGCCGGCCTCGACCAACCGTTCGGCCTGCTCGACGGCGTCCGCGACCGCCTCGTACCGGCCGCCGTCGTAGAACGAGTCGGGCGTCACGTTGAGAATGCCCATCACCGTCGTGCCGTCGCTCCAGGGGAGGTCGTCCGCGGCGGAACCGGGCGTTCGGGCGTCGGGGTCGAGTTCGCGCTCCAGCCCGTCGACCACCTGTGAGAACCCCCCTCGGTCGGTGAGCGCCTCACACAGCCGGTCGAACTGCGAGCGCGTCCCCGAAAGGACGGCCTCGACCAGCTCGTGCGACTGCGCCTCGAGGGCCGAGACGGCACACTGGCCACCGACAGCCCGGAGTTCGCGCTCGATGCGGTCGGCCTGTCGGGGCCCAACCCGAGCGGTGAGGACGGCGTGGACGCCGTCCTGGCGCACCCGTTCGACCTCCGTCGCCGCGACGTCGGCGCCCCGGAGGCGATCGGCCGCGGTTTCGGCGTCGGGGACGGCGTGGGTCACCGCCGAGCGCTTCCAGCGTCGGCGGGCTTCGGCGACGAGGAAAAGCGATCCACAGACCAGTACGCAGTCGCCGGGTCCGGTGGCGGAAAGGGCAGACTCGACAGCATCGGAGACGCGTTCGGCCGTTTCGACCTGTCCGAATCGATCCTCGTCGGCGAGGACGGCCGCGATCGAGTCGGGAGTTTCGGCCCGTTCGAGCGAGGGCCGGCAGGCGTACACCGCGTCGGCGGCCGGGAGTTCGGCGGCCATTCCGCCGATGTCCTTGTCGGACATGGCGCCGAAGACGAGGTGGAGTTCGTCGTACTCGAACGTCGAAAGCGTCGCTGCGACACCGGCGCAGGCCCCCGGATTGTGCGCGCCGTCCAGAACGGTAAGCGGGGCCCGGTCCATCACCTCGAAGCGTCCCGGCCAGTGGGCGTTTCTGAGCCCCCGTTCGATGTCGACGGCGTTCACGTCGCCGAGTTGCCCCGAAAGGGTGGCGGCGACTCCGGCGTTTCGACACTGGTGGGTCCCCAAAAGCGGGAGCATCGTCTCGACCGCCCACCCGTCGCCGGCGATCGTGGCGGACTGCTCGATACCGGTTCGGCCGTCAGTTGTGACGGTGACGTCGGCGGATTCTTCCTCGGAGCCGACCCGGACAGTGTCGGCCGCAACTCCGGCGATCGCCTCGAACCCCTCGTCGGCGGCGGCCGTCACTAGGGGACGGTCGGCGGGAGCGATCGTAGCCTTGTCGCGTGCGATCTCCTCGATCGTGTCGCCCAGCAGATCGGCGTGTTCGAGGGTCACGTTCGTGACCGCGGCGGCGTCCGGCGAGAGCGCGCTCGTCGCGTCGTGTTTGCCGCCGATCCCCACCTCCAGAACGGCAACGTCGACGCCTTCGCGGGCGAACGTCCAAACAGCGAGTCCGGTCATCGCCTCGAAGAACGTCGGCGGCGCGCCGTCGACAGTCCGGGCGCGGACGTACGGTTCGATCTCTTGGACGTATGCCCCGATGGCCGCCTTCGTGACGGGGCGGCCGTTGATCCGGACTCGTTCGCGGAGGTCATCGAGGTGCGGAGAGGTGTATAGCCCGACGTCGTAGCCCGCTTCGCGAAGAACGGATTCTACCATCCGGGCGGTGCTACCTTTTCCGTTCGACCCCCCGATCTGAACGATTCTGAGGCCCTCACCCGGTCGATCGAGGTGTTCGAGCAGCCGCCGGGTCGGGGTTACGCCCTTCCGGGGCGGATACCGGCGGAGGTCGAACAGATAGTTCGCCGCCTCGTGGTACTCCATACTACTCACAGGACTGCGATCGGTTTATCGTTTTTTGCTTCGGCGCGATCGTGCGGCAAGTGGCAGTCGGCCGGGAGGGATCGGTCGTTGCTTCCTCGCTAAAATGTAGGATAATTTTTTATTTTGCGGTCTTAACAGAAATATAGTGTGTTATCCGGGCGTTCCACTCCTACCGTATCGGAGCGCTCTCTTGGCTACCCGGGGACGGGATCCGCTACATTCAACGATATAATTGTTTTGAGAATTTCGCCGAAGGAGTAGGTCGACACCCGGAACTGACGTGGGATGCTCTTTCCGGGGACGAAACTCGTGGGATCCGATTATCAGTTCGGTTCGATTTTCGCTGAACGCGTGTTCGTTTCCGGAGGAAGGTCGGGACAGCCGGACGGCAATCGGTTATATCCCGATCGGGGACGTAGGGACCCGCTCGGGTGACGCGTTCGGACATTATTATAAGAATATTATAGTGTATAGCAAACAAACAAATCTGACTCTCATGGGGCGAAGTGATACACGCTAGTTACCGGATCGCCGTGCGAACGCGACTTACGCCCGCCGGGTCGGAAGGTTCTTTCGGAGTTTCCTAACAGGATTATTTGTGTTATGGCGGGTTCCGAACGGCCGTCCACCTCAGTCACACGAGTGCGTCCTTCCCGATTCAAATGCTGATTGGGACACAACGCCGTGTTTCGCGGGATTGTTTCGGCTCAGTCGAATTCAGTGCGATCGGTACCGTGGACCGTCGGGTCACTCACGCCGTGCTCGACGCCGAACGGTTGGGTCCCGTCGCTACACGCCGGTAGTCGGTCGGAAATGAAGGACAACTCGCCGGTGAAACGTCGGATAGTGCGTTGAGTTGCGGGTGAATACCGGGTGTCAACACCGGACCGCCGAGCCACGTCCCGGTACCGTATCGCCCCGATTCGGTGCGGAAATCTCGGCCATTCCGGACACAATTTCGACTTGCCCGAAAGCATTAATTAGCACCCGGCTGATGTCCCGCCAATGCCCGACTCCCCGAACCGGTCCGTCTCCCGCGCCTTTCGCATCGTCGATGCCCTCTCGCGAAACGACGGCATGGGCGTCTCCGAGCTCGCAACCGAGGTCGATCTGCCCGTCAGTACGGTCCACGACTACCTGCGGACGCTGCGGTCGACGGGGCACGTCCGCAAGGCGGGGACCGAGTACCGAACGTCGACGCGGTTTCTGGAGATCGGCCACCGCGACCGCAGACGCCGCGAAATCTACACCGCCGCCGAGGAGGAACTGCCGACGGCAGCCGAGGAGACCGGCGAGCAAGCGACGCTGATCGTCGAGGAGGACGGCGACGGCGTGCTGTTGGCGGTCGCCGAGGGCGAAAGCGCCGTCGACCTTCCGGCGTACCCGGGCGCGCGCGTGCCGCTGTACGCCAACGCGGGCGGAAAAGCGATCCTCGCACACGTCACTCCCGGGCGGCTCGAAACGCTGTTGGACGAGCAGGCGTTCGATCCGATCACGAAGCGGACCGTGACGGACCGGGAGACGCTGTTGGAGGAAGTTCAAACCGTCCGCGAACGGGGGTACGCCGTCGACCGCGGCGAGCGAATTGCGGGGTTCATTTGCATCGCCGTGCCGGTGTTGGATCGCAACGACACCGTCCGAGGGGCGATCTGTGTCTGCGGCCCGGAAAGCCGAATGACCGAGGAACGCCGGGAGGCGGTGCTGTCGACGATCCGGCGGGTGGCGAACATCACTCAGGTGAACATGGATTACGTGTAGGGGCGTTGTCACCCCGAATCCCCTGTCGACCCACACGAATTATAGTCGTGGGCAACGATACGGCACGTATGACCGCGAGCGAACGGGAACTCATCAAGGAGACGGTTGCCGACTTCGTCGAACGGGAGATCCGACCGGCGGCCGCCGAGGCCGACGAGGCGCAGACGTTCCCCGAGGACGTCTGGGACGGGTTGGCGGAACTCGACTTGACCGGCCTCACCGTGTCGGAGGAGTACGGCGGTTTCGATGCCGACCAAGTGACCTACAGCGTCATCAACGAGGAACTGGCGAGGGGCGACCTTTCGGTCGCGACGGCGCTGTCGGTCCACTGTCTGGCGACCGCCTGCATCGAGCGGTTCGGCACCGACGAGCACAAATCCGAATGGCTCCCGGAGATGGTGAACGGGCGGCCCGTCGGCGCCTTCGCGCTCTCGGAACCCGACGCCGGGTCGAACCCCAGGGAGATGACGACGGAGGCCCGACGGGAGGGCGACGAGTACGTCATAAACGGCAAGAAACAGTGGATCACCAACGGGAAGCGCGCGGGCGTGATCGTCCTCTTCGCGAAGACGGACCGCGACGACCCCGACTCGATCACGCAGTTTCTCGTTCCGAAAGGGACCGACGGCCTCGAGGTCGGAAAAAAGGAGGACAAACTCGGGTTGCGCGCCAGCGACACGACATCGCTGCGCTTCGACGGCGCGCGGATCCCCGAGGAGAACCGACTCACAGAGGTCGGATCGGGGCTCAAAGCGGCCTTTTCGATCCTGACGGGCGGCCGGATCGCCATCGCGAGCCAGGCGGTCGGCGTCGCCGAGGCCGCCCTCCGGGACGCGATCGAGTACGCCGACGAACGCGAGCAGTTCGGCAAGCCGATCGCCGACCATCAGGCGATCTCACACAAACTCGCGGACATGGCGACGGACGTCCGCGCCGCCAGGCTGTTGACGCGGGACGCGGCGGAAAAAAACGAGGACGGGGTTGATCCGATGGCGGCCAGCATGGCAAAGTACTTCGCGAGCGAGACGGCCGTCGACGTCGCGAACGAGGCCGTCCAGGTCCACGGGGGCTACGGCTACACGAAGGATTTCGACGTCGAGCGGTACTACCGGGACGCGAAGATCACGACGATCTACGAGGGCACCTCCGAGATTCAAAAGGAGATCATCTCCAGACACCTCTGAAGCTGACCGGAGAACTCGACCGAGCGGTCAGTCGTACTCGTAGAACCCTTCGCCCGTCTTCTTGCCGAGATCGCCCGCCTCGACCTTCCGTTTGAGGAGGTACGCCGGCGTGTACCGGTCGCCCAACTCCTCGTGGAGCGTCTCGCTCGCGTGCAGACAGATGTCGAGGCCGATGTGGTCGGCCAACTCGAGGGGACCCATCGGGACGTTTGTTCCGAGTTTCATCCCGCTGTCGATGTCCTCTTTCGTCGCGACGCCCTCGTCGAAGGCGCGGATCCCCTCGTTGATCCACGGCATCAGGATCCGGTTGGTGACAAAGCCCGGTTTGTCGTCGGACTCCCACGTCTCCTTGCCGAGGTCCTCGGCGAAAGCGTGGGCGAACCCGAGAACATCGGGACGGGTCTTTTCACCGCGGACGACCTCGACGCCTTTCATTACCGGGACCGGGTTCATGAAGTGGAGACCGACGACGGACTCCGGACGGTCGGTCGCGGCCGCGATCGTCGTGATCGATAGCGTCGAGGTGTTCGTCGCCAACACGGCGTCGTCGTTGACGATCCCGTCGAGGTCGCCGAAGATGTCGCGTTTGATATCGATCTCCTCTAGTGCGGCCTCGACGATCACGTCACAGTCGGCGAGATCTTCGAGATCGGTCGTCCCCTCGATCCGGTCCTCGGCGGTTTCGGCTTGCGATTCGGTGAGCGTCCCGCTTTCGACCTGTCGGCCGAGGCTGTCGGCGATCGTCTCGAAGCCGCGCTCGACGTACTCGGTCTCGATATCCCGCATCGTCACGTCGTACCCCGACGTGGCGGCCACCTGTGCGATTCCGCTTCCCATCGTTCCCGCACCCACGACGCCGATTCGCTCGACGGTGTCGATGTTCCGTGTCATACCCGGTGTTCGGCGAGTTTTCGATTAAACATTGTGGTACCCGTTCCGGAAAATGTCCGTTAAATTGTATATACAGCAATGCTTTTGCGGATCCCCGTCGTGGCTTACAGCAATGTTCGGAAACGACGATCTAGAAAAGATCCGCGAGGACAGAGCCGACTGGGAGGAAGAGACGCTAGAGCCGTTCTTGGAGGCCGGCGAACGGAAAGAGCGGTTTGCGACCGTCTCGAACCACGAGGTCGACCGGCTGTACACCCCCGAAGACGTCGCGGACATGGATTTCGACGAGGATCTCGGATTCCCCGGCGAGGAACCGTACACCCGGGGACCGTACCCGACGATGTACCGCGGGCGGACGTGGACGATGCGGCAGTTCGCCGGGTTCGGGACCGCCGAGGAGACCAACGAACGGTTCCACTACCTCATCGACGAGGGCCAAACCGGGCTCTCGACCGCCTTCGACA
>CAZOFL010000058.1:0-14416 GCA_964579035.1 uncultured Natronomonas sp.
CGAACGCGTTTTTTCTTTTGTTCGACCGAGTCGAGTTGTAATCCTGCGCAGGGGGCACATCGTCGTCCTCGTCGTCCTCGTCGTCGAAGTCGTCGTCGACTGGGCCGGCTTCACCGCGGTTCTCGTTCGAGCCCACCGAGTTGTAGTTCTGCCCGTCGACGGCCATCGCTGTGTTCGTCATCCACGCTTCGAGCTCGATCTCTCCCGAGAGAAACCGTTCTTCGACGCGAACAGTAGGGGAGAACTTGACGGTATCTCCAGCTGTAACGGGGATGAGTCCGTCTCCTCGAACCCCCCCAAACATGGCAGCAGGCGAGGCTCCAGTGTTCGTGGTCCTCGCGGCGAGGTGATTCACACAGCCACTCAGTCCACCGACTGCGACAACCCCACCCACCGCGAGGAGCTGACGACGACTGACGGTACCATCTACTACACCGGATGTATCGTTCTCTGGTCCTTGTGAAGTCATAATCAGGTCCTGAAGGCGACCGGACAGCATAAACATTCTTATATAAAAGAATTTAGTAATATCGGACTAATCCGATGCTCGGCGAAAATCGCTACCAGGTAGTGCTGTATCATTCTCCGGAAAGCCCCGGGGTCGTTCGAGAGAGCGGCGCTCTCTCGTGACGACGGAGTCGGTTTCGACGTGTATCGTCATCTATCGGCCCCTTTCTCACGGGCCTCAGCTTTCGCCTCTGTTTGATGCCGGCACGGATCTTCCCGACGGGCGCGTCACGTAACTCGCCTGCTGTTTCGCGGACCGCAGCGAGCGGGTCGTCTGCAACCGCGACGAGTTCAGTTCCGTCCTCGTGCGTGACGATATTCTCGCCGTATTTTTCTCGTACGCCTTTGGGGATGTACAGCCTCCCCTGACCGTCCGTTTCCGCTGACGTGGATGCAGCCGTGGTACCGTCGAGTGAAAATCTGAGTCGCCAAACTCCCAAAGCTACGCGATAGAGCTTTTTTCGACGAGGCTGCGATTCGAGTAGTTACGTCCGACAGTATGACTCCCGGGTACGGACGTGGGAGGGCGGAGAGCCGCCAGCCCATCAGACGGGTTTCTTCGGTCGATCCGGACCCTCGAGGGTGTCGCTTCGGTTCTCGATGAACTGCTTTATAATCCGCTCTTCAGCGCGGTGAAGCGTCTCGCTACAGGTCGATTTGGCGACGCCGAGCGCCTCGGCTAACTCCTCTTGGGTACAGTCCCGCGGCGTGTCGTAGTAGCCGTGTTCGGCCGCGGTTCGGATGACGCTCCATTGGTGGTCAGTCAGCGGTTGTTCGGATTCGATCTCCTGGTAGATCGAATCGATGGCGAAGGGGATACCCGACTCGTCGAGGTTCTCGCCCAGTTTCGAGAGGCGGTCCCGCGAGGTCGTCACCTCCCAGACGACGGTTCCATCCTGTATGGTGAACGGCATCTCGAGCGGAACGCCGGCCTGTTGGATCGGTTCTAACAGGAGCGGCACCGTCGTTTCGAGTTGGACGAGAGCCTCGTCGCCCCCATCGCTGAGGCGCTCAAGTTCCGCGATGGCTTCGTAGCTCCGCATCTCGTCGATGGCGGCCGCAGTGTCAGGGGCCGACAGTTCGACGAGGGCGACGCCGCGCTCGCCGTTCCGTACCGCCGCGAGCACCCGGAGTCGCATCTCGGGGTTCCGCCGCGTGAGGTCGCCGATCCAGATGGCGTCGGGAAGAGTGAGCGTGAGCGTGGCCCGAACCATCGTTACTCACCTCCGAACGGGGATCGCCACTGCGGCGATGCCGAACCGGTTCGGTCGAGTATTTTCGTTCCCATGTTCGAACGATACGGGCAAAGACATAAAAACCGGTTCTCCGATTCCCATATTGTTGTATTCGCTGAACCCGCGGCACAAGGGGGGTTTTCGACGGGTCCACATTGAATACCCGAACGCTCGTTCGGAGGAGCCGACGCTGTTCGGCCGGCTCAACGACGCATCGGTGCCGGGGACGCGCTCGACGCCTATGTTCGTGTCGCCGTGGCGACCCGCCGTCGACACCGTCCGGAAGCGGAACCCTTGTTAGCGGCCGTCCCGGCAGTACTCGCAATGAGTCTCGTCGACGCCACGGCCGTCAAACGGCTCGCCGACTGGGACGGCGACCGGCTCGAAGCGCTCGCCGCCGAGCACGGCACGCCGCTGTACGTCACCGACCTCGATCGGATCCGCGAGAACTTCGCGCGCTTCGAGTCCGCATTCGATTTCGCACACGTCATGTACGCCGCCAAGGCCAACACCGGCCGGGCCGTCGTCCGGACGCTGTACGACGCGGGCGCCGACATCGAGTGTGCGGCCGCCGGCGAGTTACACCGCGCGCTCGCCGCCGGGGTCGCCCCGGAGGACCTGCAGTACACCGCGGTCAATCCGCCCGATGGGGACCTCGACTACGCGGTCGATCTCTGGGCGGACACGCCCGAGCTGACGATCACGGCCGGTGCGGAAATGACGCTCGACCGGCTCGAATCCCGCGGCTTCGACGGTCGGCTCGCGTTGCGCGTCAACCCCGGAATCGGGACCGGCCACCACGAGAAGGTCGCGACGGGCAAGGACGCGAAGTTCGGGGTTCCCTACGAGGATGTCCCCGGCCTCGTCGAGTCGGCCCGCGACCGCTTCGAGTTCGTGGGACTCCACGCCCACGTCGGCAGCGGCGTCCTCTCCGGGGATCTCGAGGATCACCGACGCGCTCTACGGAAGGTCGCGGACCTCGCCGAAACGGTAGGCCGGATCGAGTTTCTCGACTTGGGCGGCGGCTTCGGCGTCCCGTATCGCCCCGAGGAACCGCCGCTCGACATCGAGGCCGCAGCGGAGATGGTTAAGGACGTGACCGCGGACATCGACGCGACGATCGCCTTGGAGCCTGGACGGTATCTCGTCGCCGACGCCGGGGCGTTGCTCACCCGGGTCAACACGATCAAGGCGACGACGGAGACGCGCGTCGTCGGCGTCGACGCCGGCCTCACGTCGTTGATCCGACCGGCGATGTTCGACTCCTATCACCACATCCGGAACGTGACCGGCGGCGACCGTGAACCGGTCGAATCCAGCGTTGGCGGGCCGCTGTGTACTAGCGCCGACGTGTTCTGTACCGACCGGCCGATCCCCCGGCCGGAGGCGGACGACCTCCTCGCGATCGGCAACGTCGGCGCGTACGGCATCAACCTCGCCAGCCAGTTCCACTCACAGCCGAAACCCGCCGAGGTCGCACTCGACGGTGGGACGGCGCGCGTGACCAGGCGGCGGGAGACGTTCGACGATCTGATGCGACTGGAGGAGGAGGCGCCCGGGAACCGCTGAGCGGTCGGTCGCCGGCAACCTCACCCGAGGAAGATATCGACGACGTTCCCCGATGAGTCGCCCCGGTACAGCTCCGAGTAGCCGCAGTTTGTGCAGGAGACGACGCTGAACCGCCGGTTCTGGATGTCGAAGAACTTCGAGAGACCGCTCCCGGTGGTCGCGATCGTGTCGGTCTCCGTATCGGTGTGCCCACACTTCGGGCAGCCTCGGCTGTCGCCGCCGAGGTCGGAGGGCTCGGTCGCCATGACCGATGTCGATCCGCCCTCGAAAAGTATCTTTCGCCGGTGCCCGAGCGGATGCCGCTACAGTTCGTCGACCAACTCGTCGCCCAGGCCCGTGTATCCCGTGGGCGTCAGCGCGTGGAGTTCCTCGCGGACGGATTCGTCGACGTCGAGCTCGGCGAAGAGGCCCCGGAGATCCTCGAGCGAGGCGCGCTGCCCCCGGGTAAGCTCCTTGATGCGCTCGTAGGCGTCGGTGTCGCCCTCGCGTCTGAGGATCGTCTGGACGGCCTCGCCGATCACCTCCGGGTTCGCCTCCAAGTCCTCACGCATGACGGCCTCGTTCGGGGTGACCTTCGAGAGGCCGGCCCCGGTCTTCGTATACGCGATGAGACAGTGCGCCAGCGCCGCACCCACGTTTCGCTTGACGGTCGAATCCGAGAGGTCACGCTGAAGTCGCGAGGTCGTAACGTAGTCGGCCAAGAAGGTGAGATCCGAGTTGGCTTTCGTCAGATTGCCCTCGCTGTTCTCGAAGTCGATCGGGTTTACTTTGTGCGGCATCGTCGACGAACCGGTTTCACCCGCCGTGGCCTCCTGACCGAGATACCGATCCGAGACGTAGAGCCACATGTCGAGGTCGAGGTCGCGCAAGACGTTGTTGACGCCGCGGAGCGCATCGAACACCGCCGCGAGGTCGTCACAGGGGTTGACCTGCGTCGAGAGGGCGGCGTGTTCGAGCCCGAGCGACTCGACGAACGACCGCGAGAAGTCCCGCCAGTCGACATCGGGATAGGCGGCGACGTGGGCGGCGTACGTTCCGGACGCGCCGGCGAGTTTGCCCGAGAGATCGGCCGTCGCCGCTTCGAGGCGAGCGAGCGCGCGGCCGAGGCGGGCGGCGTAGACGGCGAGTTCCTTGCCGTACGTCGTCGGCGTGGCCGGCTGGCCGTGGGTGCGCGCCAGCATCGGCAGCTCCCGATACCGCCTCGCGTCGGCCGCGAGCGTGTCCCTGAGTTCGCGTATCTTGGGGGCGATGACCTCGCCGATAGCCGATCCGAGGAGCAGGCGGTGGGCGAGGTTGTTCACGTCCTCGCTCGTCAGCCCGAAGTGGACCCACGGCCCCTGGGCTTGCTCCTCTGGCAGGTGGATCCGGATGAAGTACTCGATCGCCTTGACGTCGTGGTTCGTCGCGGAGTAGCCGGCGTGTCCCTCCGTTTCGAGCCGTTTGATCGCGTCGGCGTCGTCGGCGTCGAACGCATGGTACAGCTCCCGAAGCGCCGGTCGGGTGCCCTCCCCGAGTTCCAGCGGCGTCGCGTCGAGATCCGCCAGCGCGAGCAGGTACTCGACTTCGACCTCGACGCGGGTTCTCATGAGCGCTGCCTCGCTCGCGTACTCGGTGAGCGGTTCCGTATAACGTGCGTAGCGGCCGTCAAGCGGCGAGACGGCGTAGAGCGGACCCCGGTCTGTCATGCCTGAGGCTCCGTCGAGGCGCTGAAAAAGGGTGTCGGTCGCCGTGTCGAAGCGGCTCCGGCCACCGGGACGGTTTTGCCCCTCGAAACCGTACACCGAGTCGTGACGTTTTCGGCCGTACTCTTCGACCTCGACGGAACCCTCTGTGAGGGGGCGGACTCCGCGGAAGCCATCTACCGGGGGGCCTTCGAGGCGGCGGGGATCGACCCGTTCGGGACGCCGGACGAACTGTGGCCGGCGCTCGGCGATCCGCCGAATCACGACGACCCCGTCGGCTACCTCGCGGCCGGCTTCATACGGGTCGCCGCCCAGCACGGCCGGACGCCGGTCGACGCGACGGCGCTTGCCGAGGGCTTTCTCGACACCGTCGACTACGGGAACGTGAGGCCGAAACCGGGGGCGATCGAGGCGCTCGAGGCGGCGGCGGATGCCGCACGGATCGGGCTCGTGACCAACGGCCCGGCGTCGAGACAGACCGGAAAACTCGATACCTTGCCGTTCGGTGACGCCTTCGAGACGGTCGTCTACGCCGGCGATCTCCCGCGTCGAAAGCCGAACCGCGAGCCGTTCGATCTGGCGCTGTCCGAACTCGGCGTGTCCGCGGATGACGCCCTCTACGTCGGAAACTCCCTCGAATACGACGTTGCCGGCGCACAGAGCGCCGGCATCGAGGCCGCGTGGTGTCCGGGCGACGACCGGACAGATCCGGCTCCGTATCGGCCCGAGTACGTCCTCGAATCGCTGGATGATCTCCGGAAGATACTCGGAGCGAAGGAATGACCCGGCTGGTACGCGAGGCGATCGGGTCGGCGTTTCCGTCGGTCTCGGTGGCCTCGATCGAACGGCCGGCCGAAGGGAACCGCAAGGAAACGGCCTTCGTCACACTCGCCGACGGCCGACGCGTCGTCGTCCAGTTGTCGGACGATCCCGTGGCGCTCCGCACCGAAACCCGGCTGACCCGCGAGGTCGCCGACCGGACGACCGTGCCCGTCGTGAACGTGGTGGCCGATGGGGTGCTCGAGGGGCGCGGGTACCGTGTCACGGAGCGAGTCGAGGGAGAGAACCTCCACGAACGGTTCGTCTCCCTTTCCGACGGCGCACGACGGCGGATCGCCGGACGGTTCGGCGAGGTTTTGGGGGAACTACACGACGCCTTCGAGTTCGAGCGGTTCGGCCCGATCGTCGCGGCCGACGACGGGCTTCGAGCGACGGGCCCGGCGGTGTTCGGGGCGTGGCTCGACCGGTACACCGAGCAAGGCGTCGAAGCGCTGCCGGATGCGGTCGCCGATCTCGAGGGGCCGATCCGGGAGGCGGTCGGATCGTCGCCCGCTCGATCCCCGACACCGCGGCTGTTTCCGTGGGATCTCCGCCCGGGGAACGCGGTCGTCGACGGCGGGGAGATAGCCGCGTTCCTCGATTGGGGCGAACCGCTCTCGGGGAGCGCCGGGGTCGCCTTGGCGAAACTCGATCACCTCGTCGCCGACTGGTATCTCGAGGACGGATCGGAGCTCCGGACGGCGATACGGGACGGATACCGCGAGGCCCGGCCGATTCCGGACATCGGGCGGGGCGAGCGGGTCGCGGCGATCGTCGAGGCCGTCGTCGATTCCGACGGGGCCGTTACGCGTCCCGGCTATCCGGAACGGACCGGGGGCGAGGCCGTCGCGTTCCACCGTGAGCGACTCGTTTCGGCGCTTTGATCCACGATGGTGCATACATCGTATCACAAAGAGGGTTCAGTGGATGTGAGTGTACACAAAAGTGCATTACGCCGGGGCGACAACCGCAACTACTTTGCGCTCGGCGGGACCCGTTTCGGGCATGAAACTCGCCGGGATGGCTTCGAACCGCGGCCGGAACCTGCTACACATCGACGACACCGAACCGGGCGGCGCGGAGTTGGCCGTCGTGCTCTCGGACGAGGAGGACGCCCCCATCGTCGAGGCGGCGAGCGAGCGGGGGATCCCGACCGAAGTCGTAGCGCGAGGCAGCGAGGAATCACGGAACGACCACGAGCGCCGGATCGTCGAGCGCCTGTCGGAGTACGACGTCGACCTCGTCTGTCTCGACGGCTACATGCGGATCCTCACGGAGACGTTCCTCGGTGCGGCCCCCCGGACGCTCAACGTCCACCCGTCGCTTCTGCCCTCGTTTCCGGGCAGCAACGCCCACGAACAGGTCCTCGAGGCCGGCGTGTCCGTCACCGGCTGTACCGTTCACGTCGTCGACGAGACGATCGACGGCGGCCCCATCGTCACACAGGAGCCGGTGCCGGTGTACGAGGGTGACGGCCCCACAGACCTCGAGGAGCGCGTCCGGACCGACGCGGAGTTCAGTGCCTACCCCCGCGCGATACGGTGGTTCGCCGACGGCCGCGTCACTGTCTCCGAGGGTGAGGTTTCCGTTGACGGCGACGACGGCGGGCGGTTCCCGGCCCGCCGGATCACTTGCGAAGATCGCGGGCGAGAGCTTCGGTACGGCGAAAACCCCCACCAAAACGCCGCCGTGTATCGCGACTGGAGCGCCGAGGAAGCGAGCGTCGTCGCCGCCGACCAACTGAACCGGGGAGCCAAAGCGCTGTCGTACAACAACTACAACGACGCCGACGGCGCGTTGAGCCTTATCAAGGAGTTCGACGCGCCCGCGGCGGCGGTCATCAAACACACCAACCCCGCGGGCTGTGCGACCGCGGATTCGCTCGTGGCGGCCTACGAGGACGCCCTCTCGACGGACCCGATGAGCGCCTTCGGCGGCATCGTGGCGCTGAACCGGGCGTGTGACGCCGAAACCGCCGAGGCGATCGTCGACTCGTTCAAGGAGGTCGTCGTCGCGCCGGGCTACACCGACGCCGCCCTTGAGGTCCTCTCGGGGAAGGAGAACCTCCGAATCCAGGACGTCGGCGACCTCGACGGGATCTCCGAGCCGCTGACAGAGGGCGACCTCGTCGGTGGGCGGCTAATCCAAGAGCGCGACCACCGGTCGATCGCGCCGTCGGACCTCGAGACGGTCACCGACCGGGAACCGACCGACGAACAGTTCGAAACGATGTGTTTCGCCTGGCGGACGATCAAACACGTCAAATCGAACGCGATACTCCTCGCGACGGGCACCGAGACGGTCGGCGTCGGGATGGGGCAGGTCTCCCGCGTCGACGCCGTTCGGTTGGCGACCATGAAAGCCGACGAACACGCCGAGGGGAAGGAAGCGGCGGGGTCGGTGATGGCATCGGACGCCTTCTTCCCGTTCCCGGACGGTATTGAGGTCGCCGCCGAGGCCGGTATCGAGGCGGTCGTCCAGCCCGGCGGCTCCGTCAACGACGAGGACGTCATCGCGGCCGCGAACGAACACGACATCGCGATGGCTTTCACCGGTCGGCGGGCGTTCAAACACTGAGTCCGAAAATGTCTCAGACGGCGTCGGCGTCAGTGCTCGCGTTCCTCCGACACGACGGCGAGATCCTACTCGTTCGGGGGGGTGACACGGACCCGACGGGATCGGGACGCTGGGGGACCGTCTCGATCCCGATCGGCGCCTCGTCCTCGGTTCCCTCCACCGCGAACGTCCGGAAGCGACTCGCCCGCGAGGGGCACGTTTTCGATGCGACGCTCGTCCGGGTCGGCGAGTTCGACTCAGGGTCGAGCGACCGCGACGGGATCGTTTACCCGGCGCTTTTCGACTGCGCGTCCCGGGAGATTGAACTCCCGACTACGACGGTCGAACGCGAGTGGGTCGCACCGACGGCGATCCACCGGCGGTCGACGGTCGACGGACTGTGGACGGCGTACGATCGGGTCCGGCCGACGGCTGCGACGGTGCGGGACGACGCCGAACACGGCTCGGAGTACGTTTCGATCAGGGCGATGGAGGTGCTCCGGGATACGGCCGGAGCCGTTCGAGCGGGCGGCAGCGACGCGGAGTCCGGCTGGGAGACAGCGGTCAGGACCGCCGAGGAACTGCTCCGTGCGCGCCCCAGCATGGCGGCTCCGAGAAACCGGGTGAACCGGATCGTTTCACGCTCGGCAGCCGATCGAACCGCGACGGCGATCGAGCGCGTCGCGATCGAGGAGATCGCTGCCGCGGTCGACGCCGGTCGCCGGGCGGCGAGCGAAGCCGTCCCGCTTGTCTCAGGGGCGACCGTCCTGACGCTCTCGCGGTCGGGGACGCTCCTGCCCGCGCTCGTCGAGGGCCCCGAGCGCGTGGTGATCGCCGAGTCCCGGCCGGGGCGTGAGGGCGTCGGTGTGGCCGAACGGGTCGCCGAGGCGGGTGCCGAAACCGCGCTCTGTGCCGATTCGGCGGTCGCATACGTCCTCGGCACCGAACCGATCGACGCCGTTTTGCTCGGCGCCGATACGGTGCTTCGGGACGGCACGCTCGTCAACAAGGTCGGCTCGCGCGGTGTGGCGGTCGCCGCGGCCGCCGAGGGGATACCGGTGTACGCCGTTACGGCGACCGACAAGATCAGTCCGGCGGCGTCGCCGGCCCTCGAAACCGGCCCCGATTCGGCGGTGTACGACGGTGAGGGACCGATCGACGTCCTGAACCCGAGGTTCGACGTCACGCCGCCGCAGTACGTCAGCGGGTTCCTCACCGACGAGGGGCGGTTGGATGCGGAAACGGTGTCCGAGATCGCGTCGGCGCACGACGAACTCCGATCCTGGCGGCGCGATCGAGACGCATAACCCCGGTCCGGGAACGATATTGGGGTCCTAACCGAGAGCCAAACGCTCAAACCGTCGCGTCGAGAAACACCCCTCATGAACGTAAGCGTCGTCGGAAGCGGCTACGTCGGAACGACCCTCTCGGCGTGTCTCGCCGATCTCGGCCACGATGTCACCGCGGTCGACATCGATGAGGAGACCGTCGAGCGACTCAACGACGGCGAGACGACGATCCACGAACCGGGCCTCGACCCGCTCGTGTCGGCGTACGCCGGCGGCCGCCTGCGGGCGACGACGGACCACGCCGCGGCGGCCGAAACGGACGTGACCTTTCTCGCGGTCGGCACACCCGCCAATCCGGACGGCTCGATCGACGCGTCGATTCTGCTGGCGGCCGCCGAAGACATCGGCGAGGCGATCGCCGACAAGGGGGGCTACCACCTCGTCGTCGTCAAATCGACGGTCCTCCCCGACGTGATCGACGAGGAGTTGATCCCGACGATCGAGGCCGCTTCGGGCAAGACCGACGGCGAGGAGTTCGGCGTCGCGGTCAACCCCGAATTCCAGCGCGAAGGCAGCGCGGTCCAGGACTTCATGGAACCCGACAAGATCGTGTTGGGGACCGACGGCGACGAGCGCGCGCTGGATCTGCTGGCCGAACTCTACCAGCCGCTGATAAGCGACTGGGACATCCCTGTCGTCGAAACCGAGCGACGGGAGGCGGCAATGATCAAGTACGCCAACAACACGTTTTTGGCGGCGAAGATCAGCCTGATCAACGACATCGGGAACGTCTGCAAGGAGTTCGGCGTCGACGCCTACGAGGTCGCGGACGCCATCGGCCTCGACTCCCGCATCGGCGCGGAGTTCCTGCGGTCGGGGGTCGGGTGGGGCGGTTCATGTTTCCCGAAGGACACCGCCGCTCTCGTCGCCGGTGCCGAGGCCGCGGGCTACGAGCCGACGATGGTCGAGGCGACGATCGAACTCAACGATCGCCAGCCGGAGCGGTTACTCGAACTGCTCGATCGCCACGTCGACGCCGACGGCAAGCGGATCGCCGTGTTGGGGTTGGCGTTCAAACCCGGGACGGACGACATCCGGGGGACCCGCGCTCGACCGGTGATCGGGGGGCTGCTCGACCGCGGTGCCGAGGTAGTCGCTTACGACCCGCGTGCGAGCGACGTGATGGCCGAGGAGTTCCCGGACGTCGAGTACGTCGAATCGGCGGCGGCGGCACTCGAAGACGCCTACGGCGCCGCGGTCGTCACCGACTGGCCGGAGTTCGGCGACCTCGATGAGGAGTTCGACGCGATGGCCGATCCCGTCGTCGTCGACGGCCGCCGAGTCATAGAGCGACGCGACGGGATCACCTACGAGGGGCTGACCTGGTAGGGACCCGAGGGCCCAAACGAGCGATTCGGAACGGCGAGCGTCGCAAGACCGGCCCGGCGAACCGAGCGAAATCGCGCCGAATTTACTATCCCCGCCCTCATACCCCGTATGCGCCAGTTCATCGTGCTCGCGCACGAACTCCCCGCGTCGGCCGACGTCAGTCTCGATGACCTTCCGGGGACGGGGCGGCTCGACCTCCTCTCCCGATGCGTCACGAGCGCGTTGCTTCTCTCACACGACATCCGCGATGACGCTCGGATCGACCTGCTCGTCGACGGGTACGTCGTCGGGTTCGACGGATCGGAACTCAGACGCCTCAACCCCGACGAGCGCTCGACGGCGGCGCGGATCCGCGACGCGCTCGGGGCCCGCGAGGGGGCGATCGGGTCGATGGCCGCCACTCCCTCACCCGGCGTCTCGATCAGAAAAGGCGACCTCGCTTCGGTCATCGATGGGCTTCCCCCCGAGACGACGCTCGTCGAACTCCACTCCGATGGGCGGCCCGCATGCGAGTGTCTCCCCCCGACCGATCCCGTTTTTGTTCTTTCCGATCACCGCCAGTTCGCGGACGCGGAGGCGGATCTTCTGGAACGCCGGGCGGACGAGCGCCTCTCGCTCGGCCCCGAGGCTCTCCACGCCGACCAGGCGATCATCGTCGCGCACAACTATCTCGATACGGACGGCTACACCGAATACTAGCACCACTCAGTGCGGCCAGGGGCCGTACGTACCCAGTTTGGGCAGTAAAATCGGGGGATACCTATCTTGATTGGTACTGCTATTATAAGCGAACCCGACCAATCATGTACTGTATGCAAACCATCATCGATGACCGACGGTCGATCTACATCCACCGAAACTCCTCGGTCGAGAAGCTCCCGGTAACCGGATCGGTCTCGCTCCCAAAGGTCGCAAATACCGAAGCCTTTGTTCCGGACCACATGGACGACCCGAAAATATACCCCGGCGACGTCATGGTCGGTGTCAAAAACGGGGAAATAAACTTCGGCGAACTCGTCGTCGACCGCGCTGACGACGCGGTGATCACCGTTCCACTCAAAAAGGGGACGCCGCGGTTCGTCCCGGATAACATCTTTACAGCACGGATCTACCAGTCCGACGAGATTCACATCTACGAGGGCGTCGGATCGGTGATCGAGGAATCCGACGTGGAGTTCGACGTCTCGAAACTCACGACGCCCGAAGAGCGGGACCGACCGCGGTAACCGCCCGCCGGAACGGGCCCTCGGCGAACCGGCGAACAGAGTCCGCATCCGGTGGCGATCGCCGGTTCCGTGGGACGACCCGTTTTCACTGCACACATTATGAAACTACAGGCCATCCGCGTCCAAAATTACAAAAGTATCGACGACTCGGGGTGGGTCGATATCGACGACCTCACCTGTCTGATCGGCAAGAACGAATCGGGGAAGACGGCGTTCATGGAGGCGATCGAACTGCTTAATCCGACGTACGGCACGGAGATCGAGCCGTACGACATGTATCCCCGAAGCCGGTGGCCGGAGTACAGCGATCGCCACGAGGAGGACCCGGATCCCCTCGTGAGCGCGCGGCTCATCCTCGACGACAACGAGCGTTCGCTGCTGGCGGCCCGCGTCGGCGAGCTCCCGTCCTCCGAGGTGCTCGTCACAAAAACGTATGCGGGCGAACTCCGCTGGGAGTTCGATATCGACGAGGCCGCATACGTCGACCGGGTGGTCTCGGATCACGACGTGCCCGGATCGATCGCCGCGGACCTCCGGCAAGCGGAGACGGTCGCCGAGTTGCGCTCCGCCGTCGGCGACGCCGACGACGGCTCGGTCGACGAGCTTTCGGCGACGATCCCCGAGGGCTCGGTCGATCGGTTCGTCAACGAGCTCGGGAACGAACTCCTCGCCCCGGAGCTTCCCGAGTTCCGGTACGTCGGCGAGTACACGATCCTCGATTCGGAGATCGAAATCGGCCCGTTCCTCGACAGACAGCGCGAGGGGGAAGCCACCGCGTCCGACCGGGTGTTCCACTCGCTGTTATCCGTCGCTGGCCTCGACATCGAGTCGCTCGGCGACGACGACTGGGAGCGGACCCTCACGGAGTTGGAAGCCGCCTCGGCCGAGATCACCGAGGCGGTCACGCGTTACTGGAGCCAGGCCGACAACCTCGGGATCGATCTTCGGAGCGTCGGGGACGGCGACACGCGAACGCTCGCGCTCCGGGTCGAGAGCGCCCGGCACGGTGTCAGCGTCAGTTTCGACCAGCGGTCACGAGGGCTCAGGTGGTTCTTTTCGACGGTGTGTACCGTCTCGGATCTCCGATCGGCGGACGAGAACGTCGTCCTGCTGCTCGATGAGCCCGGCCTACACCTCCACGCAAAGGCCAAACGCGAGTTCCTCACGTTCCTCGAACGCGAGTTCGCGGACGAGCAGACGCTCGTCTACAGCACCCACTCGCCGTTCATGATAGACACCGATCGCGCCCACCGGACGAAACTTATCTCGAAGGACGGCGACGGCCGAACGACCGTCCTCGACGATCCCTCGGAGGCCGACTCCTACACCCGGTTCCCGTTGCAGAACGTTTTCGAACTCGACGTGATGAGCACGGTGCTATCGCGTTCCCAGCTGCTTCTTCTCCGGGATGCGACGACGTACAAATATCTGTATAATATCTCGGAGCTGCTCGAGGACACCGACACCCGCGGGCTCGATTACCGGTGGACGGCGCTGCCGATCGGCTCTCTGGATAACCTCGAGACGGTCCGGGCGCTGTTCGACATGGAGGGTCGCGATGTCGCGGTCGTCCAGGAGGGGCCCGAAGCCGGTTGGTCGCCGCCCGGGAACGTCACCGTCGCCGCGGTCGAATCCCACGTCGACGTCAGGGGCGATGCGACAATCGAGGACGTGCTTTCGACGTCGTTTTACCTCGATCTCGCGAGCCGGGCGTACGCCGGGGTGCTCGCCGACGCCGACGGCGACGTCCCCGACCGGATCACAGAGGCCGAACTGGATTCGGTCGCCCCCGAGGGGCCGATCGTCGAGCGTCTCCGGGCGTACTTCGAGGCCCACGACCTCGCCGGCGGAACGTTCGACCGGAGCCGGCCCGCCGATCACCTCCAGCGACACCGCTCGAAGTTCGTCGAAACCCTCGATATGGAAACCAAACGGCGGTTCGGCACCTTCGCCCGGGAACTGAACTCGACGCTGGAGGAGTTCGACGGCAAATCGCGGCGCAGTCAGTCGTTCTTGGGCTCGCTTTTCGGGGGCTAACCGCCGCCGCCGGTCGCCCTTTCGGAAGGATTAAAAGATCCAACGGCTTTTGTTCAGGTGCGGGCCGGTGGGGTAGCTTGGTATCCTTCGGCCTTCGGGTGGCCGTA
>CAZOFL010000059.1:0-14334 GCA_964579035.1 uncultured Natronomonas sp.
CGTTGATTCCGATGATGACATCGAGAACGAACTCGATGCAATTCTCCTCGGTGGCGTTAGCGCTGAAGGTAACTTCGGCGCCCTCGGCAATGACGACGCAGACGGAAACGAAATCAACCAGAGCCTCTTCGAACTCCAGTTCGAACACCAGAACCCTGGCGCGAACCGCTCGCCGTTCGAACTGAACGCGAGTAGCAGCCTCGACAACGAGTCGTTCGCCCTCGTCACGGATGACGAGGCCAACGCGATCTACCTGACCGCTGACTCGAACGCGCTTCGATTCGACCGCGAGTCCGCTTCGAGTACCGAGCAGGAGCCGCGTATCGATCAAGAGTACGACGTGAACCTCTCGGTTACCCCGACGTATCTCGATCAGTTCACCCGTGACAGCCTCGACAGCGACGACACCGAGTCCGCGATCGACGGGTTCGAATTCGTCGACCGCGAACTCGAGTTCGACACTGTCGACGACAACGTGACGGTCCCGCCGAGCGCTGACGCGGAGATCACCGGCGACACCACCATCGCACCCGGCACGGAAATCACCGTCCGTTCCCGTGCGACCGGTGAGAGCGCCTTCCTCCGCACCACCGACGTGAACGTTACGGAAGACCGTGAGTTCACCGCGGTGGCGGACTTCAGCGAAATTGCGGAAGGCACCGAGTTCACGGCCAGCGTGCGACAGCAGGCCTTCGAGGACAACGCCGAAACTGACGGTATCGTCGGCGAACTCGAAGGAGCCGTCTTCACGGTTTCCGACCTCGAACCCGAAGAGGCTGAGGTCGAGCAAGGAACCATGATCGACGTCTCCGCCACGATCACCAACGACGGTGACGAGGCAGGCAACCAGAGCGTCGCACTCACCCTCGACGGCGAGGAGCTCGACTCCCAGGAGCTCGAGCTTGACGAGGGCGAGGACGCCACCGTCGAGTTCACGGACGTCGACACGTCCGCACTCGACGAGGGTACCTACACGCACGCCATCGAGACCGAGGACGACAGCGAAAGCGGAACGCTGACGATCACGGTCGAGCCGGAGCCGGACACCGATGACGACGCTGATCCGGAGCCGGAGCCCGACACCGATGACACGACGCCGGAGCCCGACACCGATGACGACGACGACCCCGACCCTGACGACCAGGCCGGATTCGGCGCTGTCATCGCGCTCATCGCGCTCCTCGGCGCTGCGCTTCTGGCAACCCGCCGGAACGCACAGAACTAACTGAGTCACGCGACTCGGTCACGCAGTTCGCGGTTTGCGGTTTCCATTTTTTGACGGCGCTTCGATCGACAGCCGACGGCCCGGCGGCCGCCGCCGAGCCGAAAGCTTTCATACCCCGCTTTGCTACAGCCACTGCACGTGCTCAGTCGACTCAAGCAGGGGGCGACGCGCCGGTTCGCGATCGATACCCGAACGCTCGCGGTGTTTCGGATCGCCCTCGGTCTGCTCATGGTCGCCGACGTCCTCCTGCGGCTCCGGAACTTCGAGTTCTTTTACACCGATAGCGGTGCCGTGCCCGTCTCCCTCGGCCGGGAGCTCACCCCCGACTACGCGTTTTCGGTGTTTTTCCTCTCGGGGTCGCCCTCGGTCGCGTTCGCGTTGTTTATTGCACACCTGCTGGTCGGGATCGCGCTGATCGTCGGCTATCACACCCGCGTCGTCGCCGTCCTGGCGTTCGTCTTCGTCATCTCGCTTGACGTCCGAAACCCCCTCGTGACCAGCTACGCCGACACCCTCTTTCGGTATCTCATCTTCTGGGCGATGTTCCTCCCGCTGGGGAAACGGTTCTCGCTCGATGCGATCCGATCGACGGAGCGACCGCCCGAAACGGTCACCCGTCTCGCGGGGGCGTTCGTGCTGCTACAGATGATCGCGATGTACGTCGCAAACGGCAGCCACAAGATCCCCCGCCGGGACGAGTGGCTCGACGGGACGGCGCTGTACGGGACGTTACACTACGACAGCGTCTCCTGGCTGCTCGGGCCGCATATCCGCGAGATCGAGCCGCTGATGCTCGTCGGGAGCGCGATGTGGTATACGCTGATGCTCAGCGCCCCGATGCTGTTGCTGTTCGCCGGGCGGGCGCGCTACTTCGCCGCCGCGATGTACGCCGGCGGGCACGGCTTCATGGCGCTGACCGTCCGGATCGGGGCCTTCCCCTACGTCGCGATGGCGGGGCTCGTGTTGTTCTGTCAGCCGCGGGCGTGGGGCGATCTGCGGTGGGTCGCCGCCCAACTCGGGGTGTTAGAACGGATCGACGGGGCCGTCCGGACAGTCGCCGAGTACGGCACCCGAGTCGATCGCCGGCTTCCACGGGCGACCCTGCCGGAGCGACCGGGCGTCGAACGGCTTCGGGTCCCGGCGACCGTCCTCGTCATGTTCATCGTCATCACCTCGGGCGTGTTCATGATCACCCCCATCCTGGGCACCGTCGGTGCGATGGACGAGGAGACGACCGTCCCCCTCGAGAGCGAGGTCCAATCCGTCCAGGCGAACTTCCGGCTCGACCAGCCGCCCTGGCGGTTCTACCAGGGAGCGATGCGGTCCGACGAGTACTACGTCTTCGTCGGCTCGACCGCCGACGGCGAGGTCGTCGACGTGTACAACGATCGGCCGATGGCCTGGGATCGGCCTCACGGCCACTACAACTACAAACAGCTGGACACGTACCGCGAGCGGTTCTACATGGCCTCGGTCGAGGCCTGGGCGGACCCCGATTACAGCGACGGTCCCGAGGATCGCTACGCCGCCTACCTCTGTGAGACCTACCGGGGCGGGGGCGCGGAACTCACGGGGCTCAATATGTACGTCATCGAGGAGCGTGTCGACCTCGAGAACGCTTCCGACTACGAGAGCTACGATCGGGAGGCCACCCTCATTCACGCCCACGGCTGCGGCGACAACGAGCCTCGCGATATCGAACTTCCGCCGCCGGCGTACACGCCGACCCTCGACGACGACGCCCGCGAAGCGATCGAGCGCGAGGACGACCGACGGTACATCGACGAGGTTCGGCCGGACCCAATCCCAGCAGCGCATGTTTCGACCCCGGCAGAGGCCACACCCCGGGTCGGACCGCCGACGTGACACGACTCTTTTCACCCGACCACCCGAACGAAGCGGTATGAGCACCGACGACCCCATCGAGCGCTTTCTGAAACGCGCCGACGACGCCTACGGCGAGTACGAGAACGGCTACGCCGACGCCGATGCGACGCTTCGACGGCTGAAACGACACATCGAGAAGCTGCGCGAGGACCACGACAGTTGACATCCTCCCCGCGCTAAAGCGGGAGGCTTTCGCCTCGAATTTCCCGTCACCCGGGGCGTCGGGACACGGCAGAACTATGCCGCCGCCGGCCGCCTATCGGGTATGCGCGAGTTCTCATCCCGCGTCGAGTCGATCTCGATAAGCGGCATCCGGGAAGTGTTCGAAGCGGCCGGAGACGAGGCGATCAACCTCGGGTTGGGGCAGCCGGATTTCCCGACGCCCGAGCACGCCCGCGAGGCGGCGATCGACGCCATCGAAACCGGGCGGACGGACGCCTACACGTCGAACAAGGGGACCGAATCGCTCCGGGCGGCCATCGCGGCGAAACACGACCGCGACAACCGCTTTTCGGTCGATCCCGAGGATATCATCGCGACGGCGGGCGGCAGCGAAGCGCTCCACATCGCCATCGAGGCCCACGTCGACGCGGACGAGGAGGTCGTCTTCCCAGATCCGGGCTTCGTCTCCTACGAGGCGTTGACGAAGTTGGCGGGCGGGACGCCGAAGCCCGTCGGGTTGCGCGAGGACCTGACGATGGCTCCGGAGGCCGTCGAGGCGGCGATCACCGACGACACCGCGGCGTTCGTCGTCAACAGCCCCGCGAACCCGACCGGCGCGGTCCAAAGCGAGGCCGACATGCGCGAGTTCGCCCGGATCGCCAACGAACACGACGTCCTCTGTCTCTCCGATGAGGTGTACGAGCCGTTCGTCTTCGACGGCGAACACCACTCGCCGGCGGATTTCACCGACTCGGGCAACGTCGCCGTCGTCAACGCCTGCTCGAAGGCGTACTCGATGACCGGGTGGCGCCTCGGGTGGGTGACCGCCGACACCGAGCGGATCGAACGCATGCTCAGGGTCCACCAGTACGCCCAGGCCTGCGCCGCGGCGCCCTCCCAGTATGCCGCGGAGGCGGCGCTGTCGGGCCCACAGGACCGCGTCGAGGAGATGCGTGCGACCTTCGAGACGCGCCGGGACGTGGTCCTCGAGGGCCTCGAGGATATGGGTCTCGAGGTGCCGACGCCAAAGGGCGCGTTCTACGCGATGCCACGGGTCCCCGAAGGGTGGGTGGACGAGGTGATCGACCGCGGCGTCGTCGTCGTCCCCGGCGAGGCGTTCGGCGCGGGCGGGGCGGGCCACGCCCGGATCTCCTATGCGACCGACACCGAGACCCTGAAGAAAGCGCTCGAGATCATGCGCGAGGCGACGGCCGCGGTGCGGTAATCAGCTACCGTCGGTCCGGTCCCAGAGGATTCCGATACACCCGGGAGCGCCCTTGTACTCGATCGTGCCGCCGTGTAACTCGACGGGAAGCGTCGTCCCGTCGGCGCGTTGGCCGGTGAACTCGTGTCGGAACGTCCCGGCGCCGGCCTCCTCCAGGTCGGCGATCCCACACAGCGTGTCCTCGGCCGACGCGTCGGCAGCGATGGCGGTCGGCGGTCGCCCCACGAGTTCGCTTTGGGTGTACCCGAAGATCTCCGCGAGGCGCTCGTTGACGTAGATGAACTCGCGATCCTGCGCGATAAACACGCCGGCGAGATCCTGTTCGACGAGTTGTTGATACCACGAAAGCGCCTGCCAGAAGCGCTGTCTGCCCCGGTAGCGGTCGACAACGTTTTTGACCCGGTTCGCGAGAACCTCGTATTGCTCGGTTCCCCGCTCTTTTTGCATGTAGTCCGTGACGCCCGCGGCGATAGCCTCGCTCGCGACTTCCTCGCTTCCCTTCCCGGTAAAGAGGATAAACGGTAGATCCGGGTATCTTTCGCGGACGATCTCGAGGAACTCGATGCCGTCCGTATTCGGCATGTCGTAATCGCTGATGATGCAGTCGAACTCCCGCGTTTCGAGGGTGTTGAGCGCTTCGACGACGCTGGTCGTGCTGTTGACGGTAAGCGCGTTGTCGGTTCGCTCGAGACACGCTTCGGTCAACTCACCGACGCTCGGTTCGTCATCGACGTGCAGAACCCGGATCTCCCGGCGGTCGACGCCGAGCAACGCCTGGATCGGGACCTCGATCGTCCCGTCGTCGGGCCGCTCGGGGATTTCACTCCTGAGAAGCGGCGGGGTCCGGTCGCGGGGGTTCGGATCGCCGTAAAAAACCGATCGGGGGACCGCGATTCGTCCATCCGATGCTAGCTTCCTGGAGTTCATGATCGTAACCGGCTCTGCCACCGGCCTCTCGTTGTCGAAGCGACCATATTGTGTATTCAACTCCGTCTATTCGGGCTCACCCATACCGTTGGACGTACTCAAGCGTTTTGTTCGACGTATCATAAGCGTTTGTACTGTTCGACAATCGACAGACGTGGCTCGTATCGGCGGCCCCCGACCGATCGACCCCCGAAAGCGAACGGCCCCGGATTCGTTTCGAATTTTGGGTACACATTCACGGATTCGTACAAATACCACATAATTTCTACTTAATTTAACTAATATTATGTCAGAACATATCAGAAAAATTTAATATAAACCCGCGTGATTGTTATCTTGTATCATGTCCGATACAACAATCGCGACGTTCGTGCGCGAGCACCCACGAATGATGGGCGTACTGTTCACACTGACTGTCCTGCTCTCCCAGGCGGGATCCGTTGCGGCGGCGAACGGTAGTACGATCAGCTAGTCCCGCAGCCTTAGTTACTCCAGGATCTTTATTAGCGTAATTCGGCGGACGGGCGCTAGTGTCACCGACATCTGACCCGATGAGCGCCGATGCGACGGTGCTCGACTCGATGGATATCAATACTCACGGGGTACACACTGCTGTCGGGATCGAAATCGCAAAAAGAAGGCTCGTGTCGATTGACTTCAGTTCCAGTCACCGCTTCGGCGTTGTTTATTCCAGTTCGTCGATATCGATCGACTGGCTCCAGTAGAGTTCGCCGCCGTTTCGAACCGGAACGTCCTCGAGGTCGAGAAACCGGAGGAGTTCGTCCTCGGAGACGCGAAACGTCTCAATCTCTCCGGAACTCAGGAAATGCTGTTCGTTATCGTTTACGTGTGGTTTGAACACGCTTCCGAGTCCCGCTTCGTCGGTCGCGTAGGTCGTGATTCCCATCTCGAAGCCGCCCTCGGTCGATGCCACATCGAGAACGTTCGGCGTCCTGCCCGCGGCCTGCGTGAGGGTCACGCCGCCGTCGCCGACGACGATGTACTGCCCGCCGAGGACGCTCTCCTCGCGGGCGATGGTCAGCGCCGCACGGAGCGGGAAGCCGGCGTTCAACAGTCGTGCGATCAACTCGCCGATTCGCACCGCGCCGTCGTTGATAATCTCGTTCAGCGTGACGATGCCACCGACCGCGCCGGCCTCGATGAGCGACAGGCCCTGCCCGTAGGAGTTACACGCGTTCAGCAGGAACGCGTCCACGCCGGTCTCCCCGAGCGTCGCCGCGTCGAGTTTGCCGTCGGCACACTCGAATCCGTCCCGTTCGATGTGTCCGATGTAATGCAGGAAGTTCCGATCGGCCTCCAGTTCCGCCCGCAGTTCCTCGACCCCCAGATCCCGGCGAACCCGGATATCGAACGGGAGGTTCTCGCGGTCGCCGTAGACGTCGCCAACCAGATCCCGTTCCTCGCTCATTCGGGGGTCGTTCAGGACGATCGTGATCGAGATGTCGCTCTCGGCCGTCTCCCGGTCGAGTCGGTTCCGAAACGCCGCCGCCGTCAGTTTGCTCGCGCCGATGGGAATCCGGTCGCCGATCCAGGCCTGTTCGAGCGATCCCGACGACCGGGGCTGTACGTAGTCGGGGTCCTCGGCCGCCGCGGCCCCCGTCGCCGAGCGCGTGAGCACGCTCCCTCGCGTCACCGCACCGCCCTGTCCGACCGCCGGTCGCGCCGCCGCGGTGTCGTCTGCCGTCCGAACGACTGCGAGGTCGTCGACGACGAACGGCAGCTGTTCGACGGTGTCGCTCGTCGGTTCGACGTGGACCGTCAGCCGCCATTCGGGGATGACGTCTTCGAGGATCGTGTAAGGGATCTCGAGATACGTCGCCACCTGCTCGGCCAGCGGCAGATCGTACACCCGCCCCCAGTCCACGTCGACGTGTCGCTCGATATCGCGTCGGGCGCGCAACTCGATGTCGTAAAGCCCCTCTGTCCGAGTGATGCAATCGAGCACGAAAAGCCGCTTCAGCGTCCGTTCGACGTTTTCCTCGAACGGCTTCGGCGAGGCGAGCGAGTGCTCGAACCCCGTCTCGGTCACGAGTCGGGGCTCCGATCCCGCCACGAGTTCGGCCCCGAGATAGTACGCCAGCGGCGCGGCCGCGTACACTGCGCCGTGCGTCGGTGGCACCGCCAGACGCACCCCCGTCTCCGGGCGGTCGAGCGAGCCCGGAATATCCAGTTCGTCCCCCAGCTGCACCGCCGGCGGATGGCCCCGCAACGACGGGAACGACCGCTCCGGTGTGGTGGTTTTCAGCGCCGATCCGAAGGTGCTCACCGCGGCCATCATATCGCGGGGATCCTCGGTCGTCGTCACCGTCGCCGCCGGACGGTCGTGCCACGAGCGAACGCCGATCCGGAGCTCGCTCGGACCGTCGAACTCGATCCGCGTCTCGAGGAGCGTCGCCGTGATCTCGATCGGCCCCTCGAGCTCGATGTACGTTTTGATCTGTGCGCCCAACTCCAGGATATACGTCCCCGCTTCGATCGACGCCTCGTCGAGGTGGCCCACGTCCGCGATCATCTCGCCCGCACGATTCCGGACACAGACGGTCACGACCGTCGGCAAGACGACCGATTCGGCGGCGATCTCGACCGCGCTGTCGACGGGAAAATAAAACGGGTCGGGGTCGGTCGGGGTCGGCGAGACGGCCCGGTCGGCGTGGAGACTATACCGTAATCGCTCCAGTCGGTCGACGATTTCGATACCCGGCGGATCGTCGAGTGGTTCGAACCCGAAGGCTGTGCCCTGCTTACTCATCGATAAAACGCCTCCTACGCACTTGTTTTCAACCGAGTGAGAAAAATGTATCGGGGATCGCGGAGCCGTTCGGCTGCGGGGGCTTCGGCAGTTATCGTCGAGCGACCCGCTCGTGAACGGGCGGGGTCCCCCTGTGTTTTTATAAAAAGCGGTTTCGTGCGATTCAGCGACGGTGTCAGGTGGTCGGTGGGCAGTAACCGAACTTACATCATGCCGCCCATGCCGCCGCCCATGCCGCCCATACCGCCGCCCATACCGCCCATGCCGCCGGCGCCGCCGGGGCCGCCGGGTGCGTCGTCCTCGTCGTCGTCGCTGGAGCCACCCTTCAGGTCGCCCGCGGCGATGACGTCGTCGATGCGGAGGATCATCACGGCCGCCTCGGTGGCGGACTCGATGGCCTGGGTCTTGACTCGGAGCGGTTCGACGACGCCCTCGGCCTCCATGTCGATGACATCGCCCGTGTAGGCGTCGAGGCCCGAGGTGCTGTCCTCGGTGTGGGCGCTGCGGAGTTCGACCAGCGAGTCGATCGGGTCGAGACCGGCGTTCTCGGCGAGGGTTCGCGGGATCACGTCGACCGCGTCGGCGAACGCCTCGATCGCGAGTTGTTCGCGGCCCTCGACGGAGTCCGCGAAGTTACGGAGTCCGAGCGCCAGCGCGATCTCGGGCGCGCCGCCGCCGGGGAGCACCTGTCCGTCCTCGAGGGTGGTTCGAACGACGCCGAGGGAGTCCTCGACTGCGCGTTCGACCTCGTCGACGACGTGCTCGGTGCCGCCGCGGAGAATGAGCGTGACTGCGCGGGCGTCGTCGACGTCCTCGACGAATATCTTCTCGTCGCCCGCGATGGGTTTCTGGGAGACGGAGCCGGCGAAGCCGAGGTCCTCGGCGGTGATGTCGTCGATGTTGGAGACGACGCGGCCGCCCGTCGAGCGGGCCAGCGCCTTCATGTCGGATTTCTTCGCGCGGCGGACCGCGAGGATGCCCTCCTGGGCGAGGTAGTGTTGGGCCATGTCGTCGATGCCCTTCTGACAGAAGACGACGTCGGCGCCGACGTCGACGAGCTGGTCGACCATCTCGCGCAGCTGTTTTTCCTCCTGTTCGAGGAACTGCTCGAGTTGGTCGGGGTCGGTGACGTTGACCTCGGCGTCGATCTCGGTCTCTTTGACCTCGATCGCCGTGTCGAGCAGCGCGATGTCCGCGTCCTCGACCAGAGCGGGCATGTTGTCGTGGACGCGCTCCTTGCCGACGAGGACGCCCTCGACGAGTTCGGACTCGTCGACTGCGCCGCCGACGACCTTCTCGACTTTGATGTTGTCCGTGTCGATCCCGTCGTCGTCGGCGACCGCGCGCACGGCGTTGACGACGAGTTCGGCGAGCAGGTCCTTCGAGTTCTCCGCGCCCTTGCCCGTCATCGCTGTGGAGGCGATCGATTCGAGGATTTCAGTGTCGTCGGCCTCGACCTCGATGGAGATGTCCTCGAGGATTTCCTTGGCTTCGGCGGCGGCCTGGCGGTACCCCTGGGCCAGCACCGTCGCGTGGATGTCCTGTTCGAGGAGGTCCTCGGCCTGCGAGAGCAGTTCGCCGGCCACGACGACGGAGGTCGTCGTGCCGTCGCCGACCTCCTCTTCCTGCGTCTCGGCGACCTCGACGATCATGTTGGCCGCGGGGTGTTCGATGTCCATCTCGCCGAGGATGGTGACGCCGTCGTTCGTGACGACGACGTTGCCCGTCGAGTCGACGAGCATCTTGTCCATCCCCTTTGGGCCGAGCGTCGTGCGTACGGACTCGGCGACCGCTTTCCCGGCTGTGATGTTCATCGACTGTGCGTCCTGTCCGGAGGTTCGCTGGCTCTCCTCGGAGAGGACGATCATCGGCTGGTTGCCCATCTGTTGTGCCATAATCGTCTGAATGATTGTCTGTGGTTCTATATAAAGGTTGCTGAAACGAGGAGGAAAAACCGCCGGACGGGCCCCGGATAGGTGTGTCACATTCCCACACGAAAATTTTATATATTACCCTGTAGCGGTTCCGTTATGCGGCCGCCCTCCGACGGTTTCGGTATCAGCATCTTTCGAGGTGGAGCCCCCGGCCTCAAGTCCTGTGGGACCGAGGTCCCACGCTACCCTCAACGAGCGAGGTCGTCAGACCGAGCGAAGTAGGGAGTGGTCGGTTACTCCTTGCCGCGGACGTTTTTTATCCGGCGGAGCCGCCCGACCGTCCGGTCCGTCAGGCGCACGTAGACGTACTCGCTGACGCCGACGAGTCCGAGCGCCGCCGCCAGAAAGAACACGCCGAGGGCGTACTGCCCCTCAAGGAGGTTGAACACGCCCACCAGCCCCACCGGCCCCGCGATCACGAGCGTCCCGGCGAGTTGGAGCATCCGCACGATGCCGAAAGCCATACCCGTCAGTTCAGCCCCGGTACTTATATGCCTCTTCGTCGCCGGCCGCCGCGTCGCCGTTGCGCTCGTCGGTTTCGTCATCGGCGACGACCTCCGTCGCCGTTCCCGCGAGGATCGATTTCACGCTCGGTCGGAAGTACCCCCCGGCGACGAGCGCAAGCGCCACCGCGAGGAAGCCGGCTCCGACGACAGTCCGGCCGCCGAGGAGGAACTCGACCCCGAGGAGGCCGATCGGTGCCGCGAGCGCGACCGTCCCGAAGAGCGTCAGCGTCTCGAGGAGGTTCACCGATCCGTCAGCCCCCCGACGCCCGCCGTCTGTAGCATACCCCGTACTCACGTCGAGGCGAAGATAACCCTGTCGGCGGGGATTTCGGCCCCCGGTTCGGGTGCCGGTTGCCCGACCCGGCCGTCGACGGCGGTGGCGTCCGTCGCCGGTGACGACAGCCTTTCGGCACCCCCGATCCAACCGGGGGTATGTTCACCGGCATCGTCGAGGCGACGGGCGAGGTCGTCTCCGTCGAGGACGACGAGGAGGGGCGACGGATCCGAGTCACGGCCCCGTTCTGTGAGGAACTCGAACACGGCCAAAGCGTCGCCGTGAGCGGCGCGTGTCTGACCGTCGAGGCGTTCGATTCCGAGAGCTTCGAGTTGTTCCTGTCGGCGGAGACGCTCGACCGGACGTACCTCGACTATCTCGCGGTCGGCGACACCGTCAACCTCGAGCGCGCGCTGCCGGCCGACGGTCGCTTCGACGGCCACTTCGTGCAGGGCCACGTCGACGGCGTCGCCGAGGTGACCGAAATCGAGCGCGTCGGCGGCGAGGGCGGCGACTGGACGTTCGGCTTCTCCCTGCCGGCCGACATGGGCCGATACGTCGTCGAGAAGGGGTCGATCTCGGTCGACGGCATCTCGCTGACGGTCGCGAAACTGCGCGAGGACGATTTCACCGCCGCCATCATCCCGGCGACGTACGAGTTGACGACGCTCTCGGAGAAGGCGGTCGGCGACCCAGTCCACCTCGAGGTCGACGTGGTGGCCAAATACGTCGAGAGCCTGACCGAGGGGTACGATCGGTAGGCCGTTACTCGCCGCCCAACTCGTCGCCGATCGACCCTTCGTACTTCGCGCGGTCCTCGGCCGGCAGATACCGCTTTTCCCACTCGAGGACCTCCGGGAACCCCGAGAACTCGTGGAGGCTGCCGACGGGCCGCTCGGAGAACGCCTCGTCGACGCGCGACATCGCTTCGACGGGGTCGGCGGCGAACAGTTCCATGTCGGCGTGGACGCTTGCGATCGTCGACAGCGTCGAGAGGACCGGAAACAGGACGAGGTCGAACCCCCACGACTCGAGGTCGTCCAACTCGACGTACGGTGACGTCCCGAGTTCGCCGACGAAGTTGTACACGAGGGGGCCGTCGACCCCGCGGCCGACGCGGCGGAGCTCGGACTCGTCGGTCGGCCCCTCGACGAAGGCGACGTCCGCCCCGGCCTCGAGGAAGGCGTTGGCGCGCTCGATCCCCTCGCCGAGCGAGCCGCCACCGGTACCGCGGGCGTCCGTTCTGGCGATTATGACGAACCCCTCGTCGCGCTCGTCGCGGACGTCGGCGGCGGCGGCGACCTTGCCGACGGCCTCCTCCGCATCGATCACCTGCCTACCCTTGGTGTGGCCACAGCGCTTCGGGAACGTCTGATCCTCGATGTGGATCCCGCCGACGCCGGCCTTGATGTACTCCCGGACCGTCCTGATCACGTTCGTCGCGTTGCCGTAACCGTTGTCGGCGTCGGCGATCAGCGGGACGTCGATCCGCTCTTGGATGTTCGCGGCGTTCTCTATCATCTCCGGCATCGTGATGAACCCGCCGTCCGGGTAGCCGACCTTCGACAGCGAGGTGCCGTAGCCGGTCATGTAGATCACGTCGAAGCCGACGTGATCGGCGACGGCGGCCGTCAGTGGGTCGTGCACGCCGGGACAGACCACGAGGCCGTCGTCGTCGAGTCGCTCGCGGAGCGTCGAGCCGTACGATCTCATGCCGGTGGCTCCCTCCCGGCGGACAAACGGCTGTCGATCCCGTCGCCGGTCATCGATCCCCACTGTCCTCGAGGTGCTCGAGCACGTCGGCCGTCGCGACCACGTCGCCGTACTTCGCGTCGATGTCGAAGAGGTTCGCGCGGTGGGGCTCCTCGGCGCGGTCGCCGACGGCGTCGGCGGGGACGATCGTTCGATAGCCGTACTGGAGGCTGTCGACGGCCGTCGCCCGGATACAGCCGCTCGTCGTGACCCCGGCGAGGACGACCGTGTCGACGCCGTTGGTCGTCAACTCCGTCCCGAGATCGGTTCCGAAAAAGGCGCTCGCGTACTTTTTGAGAATCACGCGCTCGTCGCCGACCGGTTCGACCCGGTCGTCGACCTCGACGGCTTCGGTGCCGAGTTCGAGCTCCCGCAGGGCCGGCACCTTCTTGATGAACTGTCCGGCGTCGCCGTAGGACTCCTCGAAGGCCACCGTCGTGAAGTACCGCGGCAGTTCGTGCTCGCGGAAGGCGGCCAGGAGGTCCGCGGTCCGATCGAGAACGCCTTTGACATCGGAGCCGAGCCCCGTCTCGGGGTCGCTAAAGGCGTTTATCAGGTCGACGACGACGAGCGCCGGCCGCTCGCCCATCCCGACGCGCTCGCCGAACTCGCCGGCCCCGTACTTCTCGGCGATCTCCGGGGTCGGATCGATCACGCCCGTCATCCGGCGATCACCGGCTCCGACCCTCGAACTCCTCGCGTTCGGCGGCGATGGCGGCGGCGAGTTCCTCCTCGTCGGGGAGGGGCCCGTAGTCGAACTCCGGGGGCTTCGCTCGCTCCCCGCGGATCGACTCACGGCGCGCCTCCGTTTCCGCCTCATCGACGTCGCCGTCGTCGGTCACCACGACACCGTACTCCGTTTCGGCCGCCGACTCGCTTATCAGTCCACGCTCGATCTCACGGGCGACGGTTTCGGGGTCGCGCTCGAGGGGATCGCCCAACCCGCCGCCGCCGGCGGTGCTGAACACCAGGGTATCGCCCGCGTCCACCGCGACGTTCTCGACCTTCGAAGGGAGTTCCTCGGTCGTCCCGTCGGCTCTGACCAGCAGTTTCTCGCTCGTTTGAGCGTGTTTGCCGCCGTCGACGCCCCACGGGTGGGTGTGGGCGCGGTCGTCCTGGAACGTGATCGCGCCGGGCTCCTCGAAGGTGTACACCTTCGTGATCCCGTGGCCGCCGCGGAACGTCCCCGCGCCGCCGGTGTCGGCCCGGGTGCTGTACTCGTCGATCGAGAGCGGGTAGTACGCCTCCTGGTACTCGGCGGGGACGGTCCGGAAAAGCGGCCACCACGAGTGGCCGTCGAGGCCGTCGCCGCCCGGACGGGCCGGGATGCCGCCGTAGAGGATCTCGAGCATCTGGAAGTCGTTACCTTCGGAGTCCGTGCCGGCGTACACCAGGTTGGGCGAAGTGCCGTAGCTGCCGGCCACCGAGAAGCCGTCGATGAGCTTCGAGAACGTCGCCTGCAGCACGTCGAACTGGCGGGCCATCATCGGCAGACGGTTGCCGAGCGCGGCCGGGAACTCCGGCTGGACGACGCTGCCCTCCGGCAGCGTCACCTCGAAGAGGTCGTAGTAGCCGTCGTTGAACGTGAGCAGGGGGTCGAAAGCCATGATCAGAAACACCCCGGTGAACATCTTGAACATCTTCTCGTTCAACAGGAAGTTCACCGTCCCCG
>CAZOFL010000060.1:0-14192 GCA_964579035.1 uncultured Natronomonas sp.
CTCTCCGGACACGTCGTCGGCGTCGACTTCCCGCCCGAGTACGCCGACTGGCGGGACGTCCAGCCCGTCGAGTTGGTCGAAGCCGACGTGGTGAAAACCCCGACACAGGAGAACATCGTCCGGGCGCTCAAGCAGCTGGCGGCGGACGCGAGTCGCATCTCGATCGCGACGGACTACGACCGCGAGGGCGAACTCATCGGCAAGGAGGCCTACGAACTCGTCCGCGAGGAGACCGACGCGCCGGTCGACCGCGTCAGGTTCTCCTCGATAACCGAAAACGAAGTCAGCGAGGCGTTCGAAAACCCCGACGACCTGGATTTCGATCTGGCGGCCGCGGGCGAGGCCAGGCAGGTGATCGATCTGCTGTGGGGGGCGGCACTGACGCGATTTCTCTCGCTGTCGGCCAAACAGCTCGGTGACGATTTCATCTCGGTCGGCCGCGTCCAGTCGCCGACGCTGAAGCTCATCGTCGACCGCGAACGCGAGATCCAGGCGTTCGACCCCGACGACTACTGGGAGCTGTTCGCCGAGTTGCTGAAGGACGACACCGCCTTCGAGGCGCAGTACTTCTATCGGGACGACGGCACCGAAGCCGAGCGCGTCTGGAACGAGGCCGACGCCACGGAGGCGTTCGAACAGCTCCGCGGCGCGCGGGAGGCGATCGTCGAATCGGTTCGCCGCCGGAGCCGGACCGACGAGCCGCCCGAACCGTTCAACACCACCCAGTACATCAGCGCCGCCGGGTCGATCGGGCTCTCGGCACAGAAGGCGATGAGCGTCGCCGAGGGGCTCTACACCGCGGGCTACATCACCTACCCCCGGACCGACAACACCGTCTATCCGGACGATCTCGACCCCGAAGCACTGCTCTCGGAGTTCACCGACCACTACCTGTTCGGTGACGACGCCGAATCGTTGCTGGTCGCGGACGACATCGAACCGACCGAGGGCGACGAGGAGACGACCGACCACCCGCCGATCCACCCGACCGGCGAGATCCCGGCGAAGGCCGACCTCTCCGAGGACGAGTGGGAGGTGTACGAACTCGTCGTCCGGCATTTTTTCGCGACGGTCGCGGATCCGGCGGAGTGGGAACACCTCAAAGTCGTCGCCGACGCCAACGGCTGTCTGTTGAAAGCGAACGGCAAGCGGCTTCTCGAAGCCGGCTACCACGACGTCTACCCCTACCGGTCGACCGCGGAGAACCACGTGCCCGACGTCGAGGAGGGCGAACTCCTCGGGATCGAGGACGCCCGGATCGAAGCCAAACAGACCCAACCGCCCCGCCGTCGCGGGGGTTCGCGGCTCATCCAGGAGCTTGAATCCCGCGGGCTCGGGACCAAGTCGACGCGACATCACACGATCGAGAAGCTCTACGACCGCGGCTACATCGAGGGCGACCCGCCGCGGCCGACGAAGCTCGCGATGGCCGTCGTCGAGGCCGCCGAGAAGTTCGCCGACCGGATCGTCGACGAGGGGATGACGGCACAACTGGAAGCCGACATGGCCGCCATCGCCGACGGCGACAAGGAGTTGGCCGAGGTGACCGGCGAGTCGCGGGCGATCCTCAAGCGCATCTTCGAGGAGCTACACGACTCCAGATCCGAGATCGGCGAACACCTCCGGGAGTCGATGAAGGCCGACCGGACCATCGGGGCGTGTCCCGACTGTGGCGAGAGCCTGCTCGTCCGTCGGTCGCGGCAGGGGTCACATTTCGTCGGCTGCGACGGGTTCCCGGACTGTCGGTACACCCTGCCGCTGCCGAACAAGGGCGATCCGACGGTGATCGGGGAGACGTGTGATGAACACGGTCTGAAGCACGTGAAGATGCTCGCCGGACGCGGCACGTTCGTCCACGGCTGCCCGCAGTGTAAGGCCGACGAGGCCGACGCGACCGACGACCAAGTCATCGGGCCGTGTCCGGAGTGCGGAGAGGATGCCGCGTCCGGACCACCGAGGGACGGCACCGAGGCCGCGGGATCCGGCGGCGAGTTGGCGATCAAACAGCTCAGAAACGGCTCGCGGCTCGTCGGCTGTACCCGGTATCCGGACTGTGAGTACTCCCTGCCGCTGCCGAGACGCGGCGACATCGAGGTGACGGAGGAGATCTGCGACGATCACGGGCTTCCGCATCTGCTCGTCACCGATGGCGACGAGGACGGCGATCCCTGGGCGTTGGGCTGTCCGATCTGCAACTACGCGGAGTACCGGGAGCGACAGGCCGCCTCGAAGGTCGAGGACCTCGACGGCGTCGGAGCGAAGACCGCCGAGAAACTCGCCGCCGCGGGTATCGAATCCCTCGAGGACCTCCGGACGGCGGACGTCGAAGCCGTCGCGGCGAACGTACAGGGCGTCTCCGAGGACCGACTCCGCGAGTGGCAGGCAGCGGCCAACGCCGGCGCCGTCGCGGACTGAGGCGGAGTGTCCTCCGGGCGTCCCGGCGGGCACAAAGCCCGCTCGGACGCTCGCCGCGGACGCCACCGGTCCGTGTGAAATGTCGAAGCGGTTTTAGCTACCCACCGAGACAAAGCGTGTATGAGCGCGCCGTGGGCATCGTGGAATCACATCGTCAAGATCGATCCCGACAAGACGCTCGTCGAGGGTGAGACGTTCGAGGACGTCTGTGCGACCGGGACCGACGCCTTAGAGATCGGTGGGACCACAGGGATGACAGAGGAGAAGATGGCCCGGGTTGTCGAGGCCACGACGGCGTACGACGTGCCGGTGTACATCGAGCCCTCGAACGTCGGGGCGGTCGTCCACCGCGACGGCCTGGACGGTTACTTCGTGCCGATCGTGCTCAACGCGGGCGACACGTTCTGGGTGACCGGCGCCCACAAGGAGTGGACGCGCCTCGACAGCGAGATCGACTGGGCGGTGACGCATCCCGAAGCGTACATCGTTCTCAACCCTGATTCGTCGGTCGCGGAGTACACCGAAGCGGACTGTGGGCTCGAGGCCGACGACGTGGCCGCCTACGCCGAGGTCGCAGAGCGGATGTTCGGCCAACGGATCGTCTACATCGAGTACTCCGGAACGTTCGGCGATCCGGCGATGGTCCGGGCGGCCGCCGACGGCGTCGACGAGGCGTCGATCTTTTACGGCGGTGGCGTCGGCGATTACGAGTCGGCCTACGAGATGGGCGGCCACGCCGACACCGTCGTCGTCGGCGACCTCGTCCACGACGAGGGCGTCGAGGCAGTCGCGGAGACGGTCGAGGGCGTAGCGGACGCGAAATCCGAACCGATCGAGAACGCGTAGTCGGGCGGACGCGTCCCGCCAACGCTTAAGCCGGCGGCTCCGAATCTAGCTACAATGTTCGATCCTGACGATCTCACGGAAATCCGCGAGGGGCACGACCGCTGGGAGTCGGAGACGTACGGCTCCACGGTCGATCGGTTCGGGGAGCGAAAGGAGACGTTCACGACCGACACGGGCGGCCAGACCGTCGATCCGCTGTACACGCCCGCCGACGTTTCGGGTCTCGACTACGAGGACGATATCGGCTACCCCGGCGAACCGCCGTACACGCGCGGCGTCTACTCGACGATGCACCGAGGGCGGCTGTGGACGATGCGGCAGTACGCCGGCATGGGAACCGCCGCCGAGACCAACGAGCGGTTCAACTACCTGCTGGACGAGGGCCAGACCGGGCTCTCGATGGCGTTCGATCTACCGACGCAGATGGGGTACGATTCGGACTCGCCGATGGCCGAGGGCGAAGTCGGCAAAAGCGGCGTCGCGATCGACTCGCTGGACGATATGGAGACCGTCTTCGACGGGATCCCGCTGGACGAGGTCTCGACGTCGATGACCATCAACGCCCCCGCGTCGGTGTTGCTCGCGATGTACATCGCCGTCGGTGACCGGAACGGTGTCGACCGCGAGGAGCTTCGGGGGACGATCCAAAACGACATTCTCAAGGAGTACATCGCCCGCAACACCTACATCTTCCCGCCGGAACCCTCGATGCGGATCATCACGGACATCTTCGAGTTCTGCGCCGAGGAGGTTCCCAACTTCAACACGATCTCGATCTCCGGGTACCACATCCGCGAGGCGGGGTCGACGGCCGCCCAGGAGATCGCGTTCACGCTCGGTGACGGGATCGAGTACGTCGAGGCGGCGATCGAGGCCGGCCTCGACGTCGACGAGTTCGCCCCGCAGCTCTCTTTTTTCTTCAACGCGCACAACAACATCTTAGAGGAGGTCGCGAAGTTCCGCGCCGCCCGCCGGATGTGGTACAAACTGATGGACGAGCGCTTCGGCGCCGAGGACCCCGCCTCCAAACAGCTGAAGTTTCACACACAGACGGCGGGGTCGACGCTGACGGCCCAGCAGGTCGAAAACAACGTCGTCCGCGTCGGCTATCAGGCCCTCGCGGCGGTGTTGGGCGGCACCCAGAGCCTCCACACGAACGGGAAGGACGAGGCGCTCAGCCTGCCGACCGAGCAGTCCGTTCGAACGGCGCTTCGGACCCAACAGATCCTCGCCCACGAGTCGGGCGCCGCCGACACGATCGATCCGCTCGCGGGGTCGTACTACGTCGAGAGCCTGACCGATGAGCTCGAAGCCGAGGCGTTCGAGTTGCTCGAGGAAGTCGACGAGCGCGGAGGGATGCGACGCGCCGTCGAGGACGGCTGGGTGCAAAAACAGATCCAGGAGGTCGCCTTCGACCGACAGCGTGAGATCGAGACGGGCGAGCGAATCATCGTCGGCGTCAACGAGTTCGAGGTCGACGAGGATCCGAAGGAGGACATCGAGGAGGTAAGCGAAAAAGAACAACGGCGACAGCGCGAACGGGCCCAGGCGTTGCGCGAAAGCCGGGACGAAGAGGCAGTCGAGGACGCGCTCGCGGCGCTGAAAGACGCCGCCGAAGGCGACGAGAACGTCATGCCGTACATCATCGACGCGGTGAAAGCGTACGCGACGACCGGCGAAATCTGTAACGCGATGCGGGACGTCTTCGGCGAGTACCGGGGCTGAGCGACACCCATCGTTTCCAGCGTGTTTTTGAGTCCACCCGCCGAGGGGTCGGTATGCGCTTCGAACACGCCGGCGTCGCGACCGACGACGCCGAGGGACTCGCGTTCCTGTACGAGGATCTGTTCGGCTGCGAAATCGCCCACGAGGAGCGGTTCGGGGAACTGAACGTCATCTTTCTGGGCCTCGAGAACGGCTACTTCGAACTGCTCGAGCCGACGGGCGATGGCACCATTTCACAGTACCTCGACGAGCACGGCCCCGGACTCCACCACATCGCGTTGGCCACCGACGATATCGACGCGGCGCTGGAAAACGCCGAATCGCTCGGCGTCGAGCTGATCGACGAGGAGCCCCGCCGAGGAGTGTGGGGCCACCGGATCGCGTTTCTCCACCCCGGATCCACGGGCGGGACGCTAATCGAGTTCGTCGAGCACTGAGAGCGAGCGGCGTCGATCGCCGCGGTCAGTAGCGGCGCGAGAGCCCGATTCCGATGGCAGACATAAAGACGATGAAGAACGCGATCGCGCCGACGAGCGCGAGACCGCCTTCCTCGGTCAGCGCGCCGTCGACGTAGGCGGTGCCGATCCAGACGATGATCGCGGCGAGCGTTCCGACGCCGACGAGCGCGACGGCGGCTTCGACGGCGGCATCCCGATCCATACCCATCGATGCGATGGTCCGGGAGAAAAACGCTTCGAAGGCCGGCGGGGCGCGGGCGGCGGGGGACGGGGATCGAGACCCCCCATTATCGCCCCGGAAACCGGGCATCGAGCCCGCCCTCCCGCCGTCCGACCCCGTAGCCGCGGGTGTCGAGAGCCGCTTTGCCGACCCCGTTCACCGGGGGGAGTCCCACCGGCTGGGAACGCCCTCGTTTTTTATACGGCACCGTACGAAGTGTGAGATATGACCGACTCCTCCAGCGACTTCGGATCGGGGGCGAGCAGGGCGGCCGAACACCCCCACACGCTCGAAGTGATAGAGAGCGACGGCGAGTACACGTTCGTCCCCCGTGACGCCGACGCCGGCGAGCGGCTCACCCGATGGATCACCGTCGGGAGCGACGACGTCGTCGATCTCGACGCGTGGCGATAAAATAAGTCAGTCATAAGTAGCGTGCCCCGTTTTTTCGGGTATGGCAATCGATCGCCGAAGCGAGATGTCGGCAGAGGAGACCGACGCCTTCCTCGGTGCCAACGAGACGGGAGTGCTGTCGCTCGCACGCGGCGATGAACCCTACGCGATTCCGATATCGTACGGCTACGACGCGTCGGAGCGGAGCTGCTACCTGCGGTTGGTTTCCACACCGGACAGCGAAAAGCGGCGATTCCTCGCGTCGACCCCCGAGGCGCGACTCGTCGTAGACACTGCCGAGGGCGACACGTACCGAAGCGCCATCGCCGTCGGCACCCTCGTCCGGATCGACCCCGGCGAGTTGACCGCCGAGGACATCCGGCAGTACGGCTCGGCGGAACGTCCGCTGTTCGAAATCTGGCCGAAACCGAAGGGGGAACTCGACATCGAGTTGTACCGCCTCGACCCCGAGACGGTGAGCGGTCGACTGGTCGAGGTCTCCCGCGAGGAGTGAGACGCGCCGGCCGCCGATCCGTCGACACGGCGTGTCGCTACGACGACTCGAAATGAGCCGTCTCCGCGGCTTCGGTACACACCGGACAGCCGCTTGAGAGGATCGCCTCCCGCATCGGGGCGTTGACCTCGATTTCTTGCCCGCACTCGGGACAGGCGAAAATGTACGTACTCATGGACAAATGTGACGAAGCGTCCGGGTTGACAGCCGGTACGGAATCGACCGATAAATACGATTGGATATCGGTCGGGGGCGAGCGGTTCGGGCCCTGCCGGCGTTCGGACGGGACATCGGCACCGTCGAACACGCTCAGTCGGCTGCCTCCGGCGTCGTGGTCGTCGACGAGATTCCGACCGCCACGCCGTCGGATTCACCGAGCGAGATGGTGACGTCATCGACGGCCCGGCGGTACTCGCTCGCGTGTTTGCCGTCGGTGCTGAGTCGGACCCGCTCCTCTAAGAGTCCCGCCTCGGTCAGCTGTTCGAGCTTCCGATACGTCGTCGACCGGGGGATGTCACACCGCTCGGTCAACTCGCTGGCCGTCAGCGCCTCGTCGGTCGTCGCCTCAAGAAGCGCCCGACAGTCGGGATCCTCGAGCGCGGCCAACACCGTCTCACAGTCCGCCAGCCGCGAGCGCCCGTCAGTCGATTCGCCCAACCCGTCCCTTGCTCGGAGTTCCGGTGCCGTGGTCATATGCGGTGTGTATTCCCCTTAGGTAGCGTAACCCGCCCCTCAGTATACAGGGTGGTTTATATACACCGGGGACCGGCGGCCCGAGAGACAGACTTAGGTGTCGAGCGCCTCAAGCCGATCCGATGTCGGGGATCCGCGCCGAGATCCGTGTCGATCCGGACGGGACCTGTCCGGTCGTCGAGGCCGCAACGGATGTCGGCTCGCCGTCGTACACGGTCGCCAGAAGCGTCACGGGGAGTACCGCCGACCGCATAAGCGAGGAGTTCACCCTCGACAGCGGCGGCGACCCGGAGGCAAGCGTCGAAATAACGGAGATGTTCGACTACGGCTCGAAGTCGATGTACCGGTTCGTCCGCGACCGCGGTCGGGGGTGTCCCTGTGAAACCGTCGAGGCCTTCGACTGTCCGATCGTTGACCTCCACGTCCGGAAGGGGTCGCTGTATCTCGTCTTTCACGCGATCGACATGGAGGCCCTTCGGACGACGATCATGACGCTTCGGGATCGCTACTCCGGGGTCGATGTCCGCCGGTTGCTCCGGACGCAGGCCGAAGCGCCGGAGGACAACCTCGTCTTTCTCGATCGGAGTCGGCTGACAGAACGGCAACGCGAAGTGCTCGAGACGGCTCACCGGATGGGGTATTTCGAGCACCCGAAAGGCGCGAACGCGGGCGAGGTCGCCGACGAACTCGCGATCACGACCTCGACCTTTTCCGAACACCTCTCGGCCGCCCAATCGAAGCTCATGGACGCGATCGTGGACGTTTGACGCCGGGAACGGCCGGGCGACGAACCGACGGACAGTTACCGCCGCGGCGAGGACGGAGAGGTATGACCGAGTACTTCGAGATTCACGGCCGCGATGGGGCCGCCCGACGGGGGGAACTACGCCTCGCGGACCCACTCGGGACCCCGGGTCTCGTCGACGATGTTCTCGAGGACGGGGGGAGCCGGTGGCACGCCGACCGGCCCGTACCCGAGGGCGACCACGCGCGGTTGACGGTCCTCCCCCACCGGGCGCTGCCCCCGGGGACGGAGCGGCCGGTCGAGGAGGCGTTCGTGGTCGAGTACCCGGACGTCGGGTTCCCGAGCGCCGCGGTCGTCTCCCCGACCACCGCAGACGACTACGGAGCCGACGCGTACGTGTTGTCGAACGCCGGCGGGTACGCGGGCCACGCCGAGGCGTTCGTCGACGCGTCGCTCTCGATCCGGGAGGCGATCCCCGACGACACCGCGCTGTACGCCCCCGGGGTCGCCACCCCGGCGAACGTCGCGACCCTCGCCTACGCCGGCGTCGACCTCTTTGACGAGAAGCGCGCCAGGGCGCGCGGCCTGGAGGGGTTCTATCTCACGACCGACGGCGAGGCGTTCTTGGAGGATCTCGAGGAGCTGCCGTGTCCGTGTGCCGCCTGCCGAACCACCGTCGATGCGTTCGACCGGACGGACTGCGCCGAACACAACGCGAACGCGCTCGTGGCCGAACTCGCCCGGGTCCGCGGCCGGATCGACGCGGGACGGCTTCGCGATTACATCGAGGGGCAGGCCCGACACGAAGCGTGGCTGACGGCGCTTTTCAGGCGGCTCGACCAGCAGTACGGCTACGTCGAGGAACGGACTCCCGTGTTCCGACGGAACGAACTGCTCGCCGCGACGGAGGACTCGCTCCGTCGCCCCGAGATCCAACGCTTCGCCGACCGGGTGACGAGTCGGTACCGTCGCCGCCTCGAAGCGCCCCTGGTGTTGGTGCCGTGCTCGGCGCGGAAACCGTACAGCGACTCACAGAGCCACGAGCAGTTCACCCGGGCTATCGGCTACCGCGGACACATCGTCTCGATGACGTCGCCGATCGGCGTCGTCCCGAACGAGCTCGAAACGACCTACCCGGCACAACACTACGACAGCGTCGTGACCGGCGAGTGGACCGAAACCGAGATCGGGTTCGTCGCCGCGGTGCTCGAACGCTACCTCGAACGCGCCGACTACGACCGCCACATCGCCCACGTCCCGAGGGAGGGCTACCGCGAGATCTGCGAGCGCGTCGAAGCCTCGCAGGGGATCGAGTTCGAGTACACCGTCGGCGACCACCCGACGACCGACGACTCCCTCGCCGCGCTCGAGGCCGCACTCGAGGGGGAGCCGACGTATTACAAAAGCGAACGCGAACTGGCGACGGTGCGGGCGATCGCCGACTTCCAGTTCGGCGACGGCGCGGGGGATGCGGTGTTCGGCCCCGACGCGACGACGGAGGGGATATACCCGAAACACCGGATCCGAAACGGCGACGGCGAGCATCTCGCCACGATGGTCCCGGAGTACGGGACGCTCTCGTTGACGCTCGCCGGCGGGCGGGCGTGGATCGACAGCGACGCCCCGACAAAGCGCGTCGAGATCGACGGCTTCGTTCCGAGCGGGAGCGTCCTCGCTCCGGGAGTCCTCGACGCAGACGACTCGATCCGGCCGGGCGACGAAGTCGTCTTCGAGGGACCGAGGGCCATCGGCGTCGGGCGGGCGGCCTCCCACGGCCGGGCGATGGTCGAAAGCTCCCGCGGGGTCGCCGTCGACGTGCGCCACTGCGAGGAACGGTAGGGTCGCGTAGCCGGCCTCGCGGTCGCGTTGCATCTCTCGCTCACCTTTTTGTTCGTGGCGCGCCATCCACAGGTATGAACGAGATCCAGCTCGGGGTTCCGAAACCGCTTCTCGAATCGCTACCGGAGGACGACGCCGGGGCGAGCCAGGACATGCAGCGAGCCGTCGAGGGGTACAACGCGCGGATCCAGACTGCGACGGAGACCGCCGCCGCCGACGCCGAGGCCGCCGCCCGGATCCTCGATATCATCGAGCACTTCGAGGATCGCGTCGAGCGGTTCCACGCGTTCGTCCCCGAACTCCGCGCGTGGGGGCAATCGCCCATCTTTGCCATCGCGTGGCGGAACCTGTATGCGGACCTCATCGAACAGCTCTACGACCACGAGTGGCTCGCCGCACAGCTGGACCGGGAGCGAAACGCCCGCCTCGTCGAGGACGGAATCAGGTTGTCTGACCTATGAGCGACGCGGATACAAAGACCGACGGCGACTCGATCACCATAGAGCTCCGCTTTTTTGCCACGTTTCGGGCCGCGGCCGGGCAGAAGGTGTTGATGCGCGAGTTCGACGCTGGATCGACGGTCGGCGACGTGTTGGCGGGGATCGAATCGGAGTTCCCCGAACTCGCCGGGGACATCCTCGACGAGGAGGGGGCGATCAAACCACAGTTGAGCGTCCTCAAGAACGGCCGCGAGGTGATCCACATCGACGGGGTCGACACGCCGATGGGCGACGGCGACACCCTGAGCGTCTTTCCGCCGGTCGCGGGGGGATAGATGGAGGAAATACGTGAGTTTCGCGGCATCTCGAAACGCCTCGCGGTCGACTATCTCGAGAACCTCGGCGGCGAACGCGCCGCCGAGGACGGCGACCGGGTCGAGGGCGACGGCTGGTCGGCCGAGCTGTCCGAACGGAAAGTAAACCCGATGGGGTCGATCACCCTCAACGAGGTCCGGATCCGCTTCGAGGGCGAGGAGTCGACGCTGCCGCCACTGATCAAGCAGTTCGCACAGAAGGCCATGCGGGCCGGTGGGTGACGTGTCGGGCGGGCCGCTCGACGGCAACGCGGTCATTCTCGCCGCCGCGAAGGCGTCCGTCCCGGGCGACCGGCTGCCGGAACTCCTCGACCGGGCACAGGAACATCTCGCCCCCCGGCGGGACCGTTACGACCGCCGGTACGAGTGCGCCCACGAGGACGACTCGACGACGGTTTTTTTCGTCGAGGAAGGCCACTGGGAGACGGTCGGCGAGGAACTCGGCCTCGAGCGCCGCGAGTGGATGGCGCTTCGGAGAGCTCACCGCGAACATCTCAAACAGCTCGGCGGCGACCTCGACCGTCGCGAGGAGTTCGAGACGGCCCTCGACCTCCGCGAGGTCGTCGTGATCGGAACGTAGCGTGGGGGGCGTGCTCACTCGGGGACGAGCCGGACGATCGGCGCGTCGCCGGAATCGACGGCGACGTGCAGACGGCCCGTATCGGGTGCGGCCTCGACGTCGCGGATCCGCCACCCGCGGTCGGCCAACAGCGGCTCGCGCTCCGTGACCTCGGTCCCGTCGACCTCGAAGCGGCCGAGGTACTGCCCGGCCAGGTTGCCGACGAAGAGGTCCCCATGCCACGCCTCGATCGATTCGCCGTCGTAGAACGTCATCCCGGCGGGCGGGAAGCCGCCGCTTCCACACGGCCAGTGGTGGACCGGCTCCACCGTGTCCTCGCGCTCGTCGGGGCGGTCGCCGACCGGATCGTCCGTCCCGTACCGACAGCCGTACGTCGCGACCGGCCAGCCGTAGTTGCCGCCGGCCTCGACGATGTTGAGTTCGTCGCCGTCCTCCTCGCCGTGTTCGCTCTGCCAGATCGCCCCCGTCTCCGGGTGGATCGTCATCCCCTGGGCGTTCCGGTGGCCGTAACTGAAGATCGCATCCCGAACGTCGGGGTCGTCGACGAACGGGTTGTCGGCGGGGACCGAGCCGTCGGGCGCAAGCCGGAGCGTCGCGCCGAGTTCGTTCGACGTGTCCTGGGAGACGTGCTCGGGGCCGAAGTTCTTGAACTGCCGGTCGCCGGTCGTCACGTACACCGCGTCGTCGGGTCCGACGACGACCCGCGAGCCGTAGTGGCCGCTCGAATCGACGAACGGCTCCGCGACGTGAAGCCGCTCGAAGCCGTCGAGCCGCGGCGCGTCGGGATCGAGTCGCCCCCGGCCGAGATGCGTCGCGGTGTCGCCGTCCTCGTTCGCCGCCGAGTACGTCAGATACACCCACGTCTCCGACCCGTCGGGCCACACGGTAACGTCCAACAGCCCGCCCTGGCCGGCCGGATCGACCGCGGGGGTCCCCTCGACCGGTTCGTACTCGCCGGCCTCGCGGTCGACGACGACGAGACGGCCGGGGCGCTCGGTGACGAGCAACCGCGGGCTGTCGGGCACGAACGCGAGCCCCCAGGGGTTCGTGAGACCCTCCGCAACCGTTTCGATCTCGAATCCGTCGGGGTCGGCGGCTGCGGAGGGGTCGCCGTTTCCGTCCCCCACCTCGAGACAGCCGGCGAGCGAGCCCGCGACGAGGCCAACGAGGGCTCGGCGCGTGTGCTCAACTGTCACTGTCGGATCACTCGATCGGGCCTAAGGGACGGAGCCGTATCACCGTTCTGGAGGAGGGGTGTCGGCCTCAGCGATACCCGGTCAGATCGCGCTCGAAGACGAAATCCGGTTCGTCGGACGCATTGACCCGGGCGTAGGCGGCGTCGGAGACGTGTCGCGGCGTCTCCGGGACGAGCATCCGGACGCGGTCGGCCCCCGCGTCCGCGGCGTCGCGGGCGACCGCAGCCACGAGGGACCCGAGCGCGCCGTCGTCCCACGCGCCGACGCCGTACTCCGCGCGGACGCGGGCGTCGCCGTCGTCGTCCTCGCGTTCGAACGTCCGGCACCGGTAGCTCATCCCGCGGATCCGACCGCCGCCGGTGACGGCGAGGGTCGATTCGGCCGCCGCCAGGCGCGCTTTCGTCAGCTCCGCGAGCGCCCACGGCTCCGACAGGTCGAGCCCCAGTCCGGCCAGTTCCTCGGTCGCGTCGCTCCGCCGGAACCCGCTCCAGGCGACCGCGGGGTCGGTCTCGACGGCGAAGTCGGGGTCGGCGTCCGGGTCCGGCGACGGTTCGAGCCACCGGAACGCCGCGAGCGGCTCGAAGCCGAGCGCCCGCGACTGCCCGAGGCCGGCGGTGTTCCACGAGAAAACCATGTTTCGACAGACGGTCGCTCCCCGGCCGGCCGCCCACTCGAAGACCGCCTCGGCGAGTCGGGTGCCGATCTCGCGGCCCCGAACGTCGGGGTCGACGCGCATTCCCTGCGCCCACGCCTCGTGATCCGAGAGAAGGACGCCCTGACAGAGGCCGACGGGCCGTCCCTCGAAAGTCGCGACGAACGTCCGCTGTGCCGGGCCGTCGGTGTCGACCCACCGTTCGAACGCGTCGGGAATGTAATCGCCCGCCTCCGCCCAGGTGTCGCTCGTGAACCCGACGATCGCCTCGCGGTCGTCGTGGCGGGCCCGTCGGACCGCGACGTCGTCACCGTCGGTCATCAGCTCCAGGGGACCGATCGCTCCTGAAGCTCCCCGGCGATCGGCCGCCGCATCGTCTCGGCGACGCTCTCGACGTTTTCGAGGGCCCACATCAGTTTGACGTAGGCGGTCTCCGGGAGGGTGTCGCCGGCCTCGACGACGCCCGCGTCGATGAGGTCGCGGCCGGTGTCGTAGACGCGATCGCAGACCCGCCCTTCGAGACACTGACTCGTCATGACGACGGTCGTCCCGCCGTCGACTAACTCCCCGATCCGGTCGATCCACTCGGTGTTGACGTGGCCCAGCCCGGTCCCCTCGATGACGATCCCCGAGGCCCCCTCGACGAAATCGAGCCGCGAGGGATCGGTGCCCGGGACGAACTTGACGAGTTCGACGCCCGTGTCCAGTTCCGGGTCCAACCGGAGGTCGCAGGCACCGCGCTCGGCGACCGGTCGGCGGAACGAGACGTCACCGGACTCCCACTCGACGCGCCCGATCGGCGCCGCACCGACGGTTTCGAAGGCGTCACGCCTGGACGTGTGGTTCTTACGGACGCGGGTGCCACGGTGGAGCGCACAGGCGTCGTCGGACTCGGATTCGTGCATGCAGACGAGCGTCTCGGAGTGGTCGGCCGTCGCCGCCTCGACCGCACAGACGGCGTTCATCACGTTGTCGGAGGAGGGCCGGTCGGCCGACCGCTGGCTCCCCGTCAGGACGACTGGGACGGGGGTATCAAGCGTGAACGACAGCGCGGCGGCGGTGTACTGCATCGTGTCGGTGCCGTGCATCACGACGACGCCGT
>CAZOFL010000061.1:0-14165 GCA_964579035.1 uncultured Natronomonas sp.
GATCACGTCGTCGACGCGGCCGAGAACCGTGATGTAGCCGTCCTCGTCGATCTTTGCGCCGTCGCCGGGGACGTACACCCACTCGTCGGCGTCCGGATCCGAGTACGCCTCCCAGTACTCGGAGATGAACCGCTCGTCGTCGCTGGCGATCCCACTGAGCATCCCGGGCCACGGCCGGTCGATCGTCAACAACCCGGCGTCGCCGGCGTCGACTTCCGCACCGGTTTCGTCGACGACGGTCGCGCCGATCCCGGGCAGCGGCGGCCCCGCCGCCCCCGGCTTCATTTCTTTTATTCCGGGCAGCGTCGTGATCATCATCCCGCCCGTCTCGGTCTGCCACCACGTGTCGACGATCGGGCACTCCTCGCCGCCGATGTGTTTGTAGTACCACTTCCACGCTTTCGGGTTGATCGGCTCGCCGACCGTCCCCAAAAGCCGCAGCGACGACAGATCGTGCTGTTCCGGGTACTGACTCCCCCACTTCATGAACGCGCGGATCGCCGTCGGCGCCGTGTACAACTGGTCGACCTCGTAGTTCTCGACGATTTCCCACATCCGGTCTTTCTCGGGGTAGTCGGGAGTCCCCTCGTACATGACGGTCGTCGTTCCGAGCGAAAGCGGCCCGTAAACGATGTAGGAATGCCCCGTGATCCACCCGATATCCGCCGAACACCAGTAAGTGTCCTCCGGCTTGATATCAAGGACCGCGTGCGACGTCCACGAAACGTGCGAGAGATACCCGCCCGTCGTATGTGTGACCGCCTTCGGCTCCCCGGTCGTCCCCGAGGTGTACATCACGAAGAGGTCGTCCTCGGCGTCGCGGGCGACCGGATCGACGGCGCGCCCACGGTTGCGGTCGACGAGGTCGTCGTAGTCGTGTTGGTCGTCCCCGAGCGAGTGCGGCAGGCCGGCACCGAGCCGATCGACGACGACCGCCTCGACGTCGCGGTCGATACGTCTGACCGCCCGATCCGCCTTCCCCTTGTGGTTGAGCGCGTCGCCGCGGCGGTAGTAACCGTCGCAGGTGACCAGATACTCCGCGCCGGCGCGATCCATGCGCGTTTCGAGCGCGCTGGCGGAGAAGCCGGCGAAGACGACCGAGTGGGGCGCGCCGATCCGGGCACAGGCCAACATCGCGATCGGCAACTCCGGGATCATCGGCAGATACAGCGTGACGACGTCGTCCTCGCCGACACCGAGGTCCCGCAACGCCGCCGCGAACGCCTCCGTCTCGCGTTTCAGATCGCCATAGGTGTACGTCTCCATCTCCCCGCGTTTGCCGACCCACCGGAGCGCGGCGCGGTTCTTTCCGCCGGCCGCGACGTGTCTGTCGACGCAGTTGTGCGCCGCGTTGAGTCGGCCGCCGGTGAACCACCGATACCGGGGGGCCGCCGACGCGTCCAACACGTTGTCCCACCGCCGATCCCACTCGAGGAGGTCCGCGGCCCGCTCCCAACAGGCCGGCCACTCCTCCTCGAACGCCTCGTAGATCCCCGGATCCGACACGTTCGCCTGTTCGACGAACGACGCCGACGGCTCGAAGGAGTCCTGAGCTTCGAGCCACGCCTCGAGTTCGATCGAGTCACCCGCGTCCATTGTCGGGCGTTCGAGCACCCCGTGAATAAACATTCCCCAGCGGCTGGAGGGCGAGGGCGCAACTGGTATGTCCGACCGCGTCCGAGACGGTTCATGGCGGCCCGAACGATCCTCGTCGCCGGCACGGCGAGTCACGTCGGCAAGTCGACGGTCGCGGCCGGGCTCTGTCGGCTGCTCGCCGACCGCGGGGTCGACGTCGCGCCGTTCAAGGCACAGAACATGTCCAACAACGCGCGTGCTGTTGTGCGGGGTGACGGCGGCGGCTTCGGCGAGATCGGCGTCTCACAGTACGTCCAGGCCAACGCGGCCCGGATCCCGGCGACGACGGACCACAATCCGGTCCTCCTGAAGCCCCGCGGGGACGGCGAGTCACAACTCGTCCTCGACGGCGAGGCGATCGAGCATTTCGCCGCTGGCGAGTATTACGAAACCCACTGGGATCGGGCGCGCTCGACCGCGCAGTCGGCACACGAGCGGCTGGCGGAAGCCCACGACGTGATCGTCGCCGAGGGGGCCGGTTCGATCGCCGAGATCAACTTCCACGAGCGCGATCTGGCGAACGTCGAGACGGCGCGCTTTGCCGACGCCGACGTGTTGCTCGTCGCCGACATCGAGCGCGGCGGCGTGTTCGCCTCGATCCTCGGCACCCTCGAGTTGGTTCCCGACGACATTCGCAAGCGTGTAAACGGCGTTGTCATCACGAAGTTCCGGGGGGATCGCTCGCTTCTCGACCCCGGGATCGACCGCATCGAGGAGTTGACCGGTGTTCCGGTGTTGGGCGTACTTCCCTACGACGATCCGGGGCTGCCCGAGGAGGACAGCGTCTCGCTGCCGGCGCCGGAGGCCTCGGGGACCATCGGCGACGACGACGGCGTCGATCCCGGCCGGACGGTGACGGTCGCCGTCCCGCGATTTCCGCGGGCGTCGAACGTCACCGACGTCGAACCGCTGGCGCGGGTTCCGGGAGTTCGGGTCCGGTTCGTTCCCCTCGATTCGGGACTCCGGGCCGACGCCGTCGTTCTCACCGGGACGAAAAACACCGTCGACGACGCGATCGCCGCCGAAGCGGCCGGCCTCTACGACGCGCTTCGGTCCTTCGAGGGACCGATCGTGGGGCTCTGTGGAGGGTATCAGCTGCTCGGCGAACGGCTGTCGAACGCCTCGATAGAGGGAACCGGCGACCTCGAAACCGTCGAAGGGGCCGGATTGCTCCCGGTCGAAACGCGGTTCAGCGCGGAGAAAACCGTCGAACCGGTCGAGCGCCGGTTCAGCGGCTGTGGCCCGCTTTCGGGGGTCGAGGGCGTCGTCTCCGGATACGAGATCCACATGGGCGATAGCGTTCTCCTCGCCGACGCCGAACGTCCGTTCGACGGCGGCGGGGCGGCCGACGGCGACGCCCTCGGGACGTACCTCCACGGCCTCTTCGAGAACCGTCTCGTTCGGGAGGCGTTCGTCGATCGCGTGTACGCGGCGGCGGGGCGCGTTCGACCCGAAACGGGGGGCAGCCGTGCGTCACCGTACGACCGGGCTGCCGACATCGTCTCCGGAGTCGACCTCGGGCCGTTCGGGCTCTGATCGCCGACCGAATCCGGCTCACCCGCCGAATCGGAGCAACCGCAACCCGATCAGACTGACGAGCACGGTCGATCCCTCGTGGCCCACCACCGCGACCGGAAGCGGGATTCCGGCCGTGAGGATCGCGACGATCATGATCGCGATCGCGCCGAACGCGATCGAGAAGTTGATATACAGCGTCTTTTTCGTCTCGCGGCTCAACGAGAGCGCGTACGGGAGTTTCTCGAGGTCGTCCGACATGAGGACGATATCGGCCGTTTCGAGGGCGACGTCGGTTCCGGCGCCACCCATTCCCACGCTGATGTCGGCCGTCGCGAGCGCGGGCGCGTCGTTGACGCCGTCGCCGACCATCGCCACGGCGCTGTGAGTCGACTGTAACGTCTCGATGTGTTCGACTTTCTCCTCGGGAAGCAGCTCCGCATACACTTCGTCGATGCCGAGTTCCTCGGCGATGTGGCGTGCGACCCGCTCGTTGTCGCCCGTCAGCATGACGATCGTCTCGACGCCGCTCGCACGGAGTTGCTCGATCGTCTCGGCCGCGTTCGAGCGGATCGTATCGGTGAACGCGAGCCAGCCGAGAACCGCCGGCCCGGCGTCGGTATCGGCGACGGCGAGAACGCTCGTTTTGCCGTTGGCTTCCAGCCCTTCGACGGCGTCGAGGCCGGTTTCGAGGCCGTCGATCGGGTCCTCGCCGAGGACCGTCTCGATGTATCGGCGGTTTCCGATATGGATCGTCCGGCCGTCGACGTTCGCGCGAACGCCCTTGCCGACGACGGCGGCGAACCCTCTCGCATCGGGGATCGAAAGCGACCTGGCGGTGGCCGCCTCGACGGTCGCCTCCGCGAGGTGATGCTCCGATCGGGACTGGACCGCAGCGGCGAGCTCCAGCAGGCGGTCGTCGCTCACTGACTCGCCACCGAGAGAGACGCCTCGCCGGGCCGACACGTCCGTCAGTCGGGTGTTTCCCTCGGTCAACGTCCCCGTCTTGTCGAAGGCGATCGCGTCAACGTCGCCGGCCGTCTCGATGTGTTCACCGCCTTTGAACAGGACACCCTGGCGCCCGCCGGCCGCGATCGCCGAGAGTACGGCCGCCGGCGTCGAGATGATGATTGCACAGGGTGACGCCGCCACCATGAGGGTCATCGCACGGTAAAACGTCGGGTCGAACGCGTGATCCAACAGCACCGTCGGAACCGCCACTGCGACCACGGTCATCGCGAAGACGCCCAACACGTAGGGCTGTTCGAAACGATCGATGAGCTGTTGGGTGGGTGCCTGCTTGTTTTGGGCCTCCTCGACCATGTGGATGAGCCGCGAGATCGCCGATTCGTGTGCCTTGCGGATGACTCTGACTTCGAGGCTCCCGGATTCGTTTATCGTCCCGCCGAACACCTCATCGCCGGGCTCCTTCGAGACGGGGACGGACTCGCCGGTGAGCGAGGACTGATCGATCGAACTCTCGCCGTCTTCAACCACGCCGTCGAGGGGGAGGCGCTCCCCCGGGCGGACGACGAACACGTCGCCGACGCCGACCTCGTCGATCGGGACGGAGACCTCCCGCCCGTCGCGCAACACGTTGGCCGACTCGGGGCGCATCTCGATGAGCGATCTGATCGCGGTGCGTGAACGCCCGATCGCGTACTCCTCAAGGACCCCCGACAGCGAAAACAGAAACAGGAGCATCGCGCCCTCGAAGGGAGCCCCGACGAACAGCGCGCCGACGGCGGCGATTATCATCAACAGATCGATCTCGACCGCCGGTTCCAGGAGGCTTCTGACGCTCTCTTTGAGCCCGTACCACCCGCCGAAGACGTATGCGACCGCGTACGACCCCCACACGAACGACGGGGCTGCGCCGAGCCAGCCTCCGAGCAGTCCGGCGATCATCCCGATAAACGTGAGCGCAACGAACACCGCCTGTCGGCGGAGGATCGGTCGCTCCGTCGGTGCCGCAGACTCGTCGGACTCCTCGAGGGCGGCCGACGCGGACCCCGACGCAGTGGTCATGTTCGACCTTGCGTGTCGGTGGAGTAAACGCTTGTGCCCCCCGTCATGTGTTCCCGACGGCGACGTAGAACGGGACGGTCTCCTCGCGTCGGTACTCGCCGTTTCGGACCTGCCGCAGCGCCCGCCGCCCCATCTCGCGCCACTCCGCGCGGAGCGCGTCGAGTTCCTCCGCCGTGCCGGTCATCGTTTCCCGGCGATCGCGCAATCCCGCGCCGGTTGCTTTCCGGCTGACGGCCTCGAGATCCGCTTCGGTGTAGGGGGGCTCGACGACGAGTGTCTGCTCGTAACGGCGCGTGCTGACGTTCGAGAGGCCCGCAGCCTCGAGCAAGTCCGCCCCTCTGGGGCCGAGCGTCACATCGGTTTCGACGCCCGAAATGTACCGGTCGCGCGCGCGCCTCGCGAGGACACATTCGGTGTCGACCGTCGATTCGAGGCCGACGGCACCGTTGTCCGGCTCGATGCAGGCGACGCGGTCGGACGCGACGCGTGCGAACTCCCGAACGGCGCGTTCGGGGTCGGGAAGGTTTATCAAAAGGGCCTGACAGACCACCAGATCGACGCTCCCGTCGGCGAGGGGGAGGTTGTAGGCGTCGCCCCGGACGGCCGGAGCGGCGAGTTCGGCGAGCAGTCCGACGTCGCGGTCGCAGCCGACGACCTCGCCTGGACACTCCTCGCGAAGCACCCGCGTCAGCGCACCCTCACCGCAACCGACGTCGAGGACGCGCTCACACCCCTCGAGCCCGAGATCGGCGAGAGCAGCGCGGCTGTCGGCCCACATACCCTGGCGCGTTTCCCGCAGGTACCCGGCGTCGAAGGTCCGCATTGGCCCCCGTTGGCGGGTGGGGGTCAAAAGCCTCCCGCGTCACGGGGGCTGTCGGTCCACGCCCGAGCCGATCCCCGCGGCCGATCTCACGCCCCGCGAAGCTCCCGAGCGCGTTCGACGTTCCAGGCGAACGATTTGCCGCCCTCGGTCGGGGTCTCGAGTACGAACGGAACGCCCTCGACGGCGTCGTGGGTGACGAACGCCCGCATGCCGTCCTCGCCGATCAGTCCCTCGCCGATGTGGGCGTGTTCGTCCTTGTTGGTCCCACGCTCGTGTTTCGAGTCATTGAGATGGACACACTCGAGACGCTCGAGACCGACGGTCTCGTCGAACGCCGCGAACGTCTCGTCGACCCCTTCGGGCGTCGAGAGGTCGTAGCCGGCGGCGAACAGATGCGCCGTGTCCAGACAGATATCGAGCCCGAGGTCGCAGCGATCGAGGACGCCCGCCAGTTCCTCGAACGTGCCGCCGAGTTTCGTTCCGCTTCCGGCGTCCGATTCGATGAGCACCGTGACGCTCTCCGGCACGTCGAGTTCCTCGAGTGCGGAGGCCGCGTTGTCGAGGCCTCCCTCGACGCCGGCGCCCGTGTGTGCGCCGAGATGGACGTTGACGTAGGGGATGTCGAGTTTCGCCGCGGCGTCGACCTCCGCTTGCATCGACGCGATCGACTTCTCTCGGAGGTCGTCTTTCGGCGTACACAGGTTGACGAGGTACGAACTGTGGATGACCCACGGCCCGACGTCGTGGTCGGCCGACAGCTCGCGGAACGCCGCGGCCTCCTCGTCGCCGATGTTCGGCTCGCGCCAGACCTGCGGCGAGTGCGTGAAGATCTGCCCGCAGTTGCCGTCGTATTCGAGTTGCTCTTCGACCGCGTTGTGGACGCCCCCCGCGATTGAGGTGTGAGCCCCGATACGGAACATACACTCACTCCGCGGGGCCCGAAAATAGGGGCTTCGGATCCGGATCGCCAAGAACGGAGACGGGTCAGTCCGTCGGATCGATCCGGTCGCGAACCCACCGGTCGTCGTCGTATTTTCGCCCACACAGTTCCTCGGCGCGGTCCCGTTCGGCCTCCGTCCACCCGTCAGGATCGGCGTCGGCCCACTCGGCGAGTTCGGTCTCCAGTCGGTCGACGAACGCCGACCGATCCGGATCGACGCCCGGCATCTCAGAGAGTCCGCGGACCCGATCGGCGAACGCCTCGGGGCCGATCGGCGGATCGACGAACGGATCGAGGTGTCGGGCGGGATCGGACTCGAAACTCAACGACCCGTGTTGGACGATCGCCTCGCGGGTGCGGTACTGGGCGTTGCCGGCGATCTTTCGGCCGTCAGGGCCGACCAGATCGTGGGCCGGATCGAGCGCGCGGAGATAACAGATCGGCTCCCAGATCGCCGGAGCGTCCGAACCGGCGAAGCCCACGTCGGCACCGACCGCCTCGAAGGCCGCCAGTACGGGTTCGAGCAGTTCCCGATAGCAGTCGGTCACGTCGCCGGGGAGCGCCGTTTTGGGCGCGACGATCGAGTACGCCACGTCGCCGGACCCGTCGTGATAGATCGCGCCGCCGCCGGTCTGTCTGCGCGTCACGTCGATGCCTTCCCTGTCGCAGTGCCCCCAGTCGACGATCGAGGCGTCGTTACCGTAGCCGAGCGAGACGGTGCTCGGCGTCCACCGGTACAACCGGACCGTCGCGGGGCCACCCGAGGCGACCGTCTCAGCGGCGACTTCGTCGAACGCCATCGCCACCGGGCCGCGAAGTCGTTGTTCGGGGATGAGCCGCCAGTCCATACGGGTTCCGAAGGCGCGAGGGGACAAAGCGGTTCGTGTCCTGCTCCACCCCTGTCGGTTCAGCGAAACCGTAACAGTCCACACCGGCGGTTCGATCCGCCGCCCTACGGCAGTACTCTTCCGTCCAGCCGTTCGACTGCCCCGTCGGCCACCGTCCGCAGGTTGACCGTGTCCTCGCGGTTGTAGGAGACGAGCGTCTCGAGTGCGCCGTCGACGCCGCGTTCGTGCTCGCGCCACAGGCGGACCGCGTCCTTTCCGGAGAGGTCCGGGCGGTCGCGTTCGACGCCGACCTCGGGTTCGATCGTTTTGAGTCCGCCCGTCAAGCCGACCCGTTTGCAGGGGTACATGAGGTCGAGATGGGGACGGTCGATCTCCAGTCCGAACGATTCCTCGAGAAACGGGACGTCGAAACTCGCACCGTTGAACGTGATCAAAAGTGGCGCGTCGAGCAGTTCCGCGAGGTTCTCACGCGTCAGATCGTCGCCGTTGATGAGCGTCTCCGTCTCGCCGCCGCGGTGGGCGCTGACGCAGGTCACCTCGTCGTAGGTGTGGTTCAGCCCGGTCGTCTCGATATCGAAGAAGCAAGCCTCCTCGCGGAAGTTCTCGTAGAGCCGCCACCGCTCTCTCGAGGGAAGGACGCGGTCGAAAAACGCCGAATCACCCTCGTGTAGACGCGGGCGCGCCCGGTCGATGAACGATTCGATCCTGTCCGCGGTCGTCGGCCCACACAGCGTTCGGTCGAACTCCGACCACGTGCGTGCCCCCGATTCCCACAGCTTCCGTTCGGTGGCCTCGCCGACGCCCTCAACGCCGATATAGGTGTTTTCGAGCCGCACACTCACAGTGGGACGGCCACCCTCCTAAATTGCTCGTTCGTACTCCAGTTCCCGGGCGACGCTGTCGGCGATAGCCGCATCGCACTCCCGCTCGACGACGTGAAGCGCGAGGTCGAACCCCGACGTGATCCCGCTCGCCGTCAGCACGCGGCCGTCGTCGACGAAACGATCCTCGCGAACATCGACACCCATCTCGCGGAGGTCTTCGTGGGCAGTGTGGTGTGTTGCCGCGGGCCGTCCGTCGAGTATTCCGGCTCCCGCCAACAGCAGCGATCCGGTACAGACCGACGCGAGGGTCGATCCGGAGTCGAAACGATCGGCGATCACGTCCGGGATGTCGCCGCGCTCGTACTCGCGTCTGACCCCCGGCTCGTCGGGATCGTTCCAACCACCGCCGGGAACCAACAGCATCTCGGGCGATTCCGAGACGAGTCCGTCCGGTTCGACCCGGAGTTCGCTTCGGGCCTCGATCCGGTCGGTCGCTTCAAGCGTCACGAGGCTGGCATCGATCCCGTCGCTTCGGCGCGACGCGAGCCGAAAGACCTCGTACGGTGCGATCGCATCGAGTTCGTCGAACCCATCGAAGAGGAGTATCTCAACGCGCATACCGGTGGAACGCCCGCAAACATAATAGCTTGGACGGATCATAAACCATATACGACGATATCAAACGGCGAACTCCACGGTCCACGCGCGACACACGACTTATATTCGAACCGCTCGACTTCGAAACATGAACCCGAACGATTCCCGGCGTTCGCTCGCCGTCTCGGAAGAAGCGATACGGGGAACCTGCGGTGAGACGCCGTTCCCGGAGCTGGGGCTCATCGAACAGGTCTGGGAGACGGACCCGATCCCGAGAGGGGAGATCGCAGCCGCCGCAGGACAGGCCTTCGAAGCACTGTCGTTGGCGGACGTCCCGGAGGGCGGTGAGATCGCGTTGGGTGTCGGTAGCCGCGGGATCGGGAACCTCCCGACGATCGTCTCCGGCGTCGTCGATCGCGCGGTTGAACTCGGGTACGAGCCGTTCGTCTTCCCCGCGATGGGGAGCCACGGCGGCGCGACGGCGGAGGGACAACGCGGGATGTTGGCTGATCTGGGCGTGACCGAGGCCGAGATCGGGTGTGAGATCAGATCGAGCATGGAGGTCGTCGAGGTCGGACGCACCGAGGAGCGCGATATCCCGGTGGTCGCGGACGCGAACGCGGTCGAGGCGGACGCGATCGTCCCGATCAACCGGATCAAACCGCACACGGATTTCGACGGCAGCGTCGAGAGCGGCCTCTCGAAGATGCTCGTCATCGGGGTCGGCAAACAGCGCGGCGCGAAGATCGCCCACGACTGGGCGGTCGATTGGTCGCTTCGGAGTATGCTGCCCGAGATCGCCGCACAGCTGCTCGAGGAGTTGTCGGTCGCCGGCGGCGTCGCGATCCTGGAGGACCAACACGACGACACGGCACGCATCGAGGGGATCCGACCGGAGGGGTTTCTCGACCGCGAGCGGGAACTCCTCGAGACGGCGTACGAGATCATGCCGAAGATCCCGTTCGAGGAACTCGACGTGTTGGTGGTGGATCGACAGGGAAAGGATATCAGCGGGCAGGGGATGGACACGAACGTCATCGGGCGGCGACCGTTCGCGATCCAAGAGCCCGAGCCGGACAGCCCCGATATCAAACGGATTTACACCCGACGTCTCACCGAGACGACCCACGGCAACGCGATGGGGATGGGATCTGCGGACTTCGTACACGAGGAGCTTCTCGCCGGGATCGAGATGTCGTCGACGCTTATCAACGCGCTGACGGCGAGCACTACAAGGGGGGTCCGTATCCCGCCGGCAGTCGAGACGGATCGGGCCGGGCTGATCGCGTCGCTGTCGACCATCGGTGTCGTCGATCCCGACTCCGTCCGGGTCCTCCGGGCGACGGACACGATGCGTCTCCACCGGTGTTACGCCTCGAGTGCGCTGGTCGCGGAGGCGAGAGAGCGCGGGGATCTCCGGGTTCTCGAGGAACCGTCGCCGATCGAGTTCGAGAACGGCGCGTTCGCCGCGCCCACCCCATACGAGTTGGAGTGATACGGACTGGTGGAATCGCGCCGGCGACCGGGCGCTTGTCGCCCCGGAACGCACCACCCCCCGACGGGCAGACACCGATTCGAACGGTGAGTTGGAGCGATCGATTATATCCTGAATCCGCCTCATACGGCGTATGCGCGTTTCAAGCGGCGTCCCGGGACTTGACGAACTCGTCGGTGGAGGATTGCCAGCCGCACGGCTCTATGTGGTGTCGGGGCCGCCCGGCAGTGGCAAAACGACGCTGTCGACACAGTTTCTGGTCGAGGGGGCGAAACACGGCGAGAGCGGCCTGTTCGTGAGCATGCACGAGTCCCGTGCGGATATCATCGAGGACATGTCCGGATACGGGTTCGGTTTCGACCGCGCCATCGACAGCGGTCGGGTGACGTTCGTCGACGTGTTCTCCTCGGAGGGCAAGCGGCTGTTTCGGCCGCCGGGTGAACACCGCGACGCCTCCAGCCTCATCAACCGGCTCACCGGTTTCATCGACTCCAACGGGATCGAGCGCGTAGTCATCGATTCGACGATGCTGCTCGAACACTTCCTCGCTGACAGCGACAACAACACCATACAGTTTCTGACGTCGCTGAAGCGGACCGACGCGACCGTGATACTGATCTCGGAGATGACGGATCCGTCGGCGTATGTCGACGAACACTACCTCGCCCACGGCGTTGTCTTCATGCACAACTTCCTCGAAAACGGCGGGATGCAGCGAGGAGTCCAGGTGCTGAAGACGCGAGGGACGGAGATCGAGACGGACATCCACGACGTCTCGTTCGGTGAGGACGGGATCAGGGTCGGGGCGAGGCGGAGGGCGTAATGTACGAGCGGTTTTTCGAGGACTCCTCGGAGTACACCACCGACGAGGTTCTCGGACGCGCGTACGCGCTCGGTGTCGCCTCGGTCTGTGGAGACCCCGACGAGGGCGCCTACGACCGACTCAAACGGCGATCGCCGGACACGTACGACGAGACGATCGTCGAACTCGCCTACGAGGAAGGCCGTGCCGGTGCGCTCGATCTCGAAGCCGACGAGGCCGACGCGGAGACCATCTGGGAGCGACTCGTCGAGGCGGAGTTCGATCGGGACGATGACGGGTCCGAACAAACCGGAGGTGTTCCGGACGCCCTTCGGGTTCCCGAACGGACCACACCGGTCGATGGGGTGCCGGACCGGTTCGATCTTCCCTCGTTCCTGCAGCGCAAATAGCGGGTTCCGTCCCGGCGTCGGTCGCACCTGATTGGCGATCGCGCCGACGAAACCGTCGTTTCATATCGTTATATAGGGTTTATTTTCGGGCAGACATCGCACACGAGGCGTTTTTGAGTAGCCAGCGACTACACCCAGTGAGATGGTACGGAACGTCGCCACACTGATGCCGGAGTTGGAGACGGAGGACTTCCATTTGCTTTCGGGCATCGAACACGGGATGCGGTTCTCGCGGTGGGTCGCAGAGGGGAAGCTTCCGGAGTTCTCACGGCTCGATTCGAGCGATATCGAATACCGGATCGACCGGTGTATGGATCGGGAGCTTCTCGAGCGAAAGACGATCCAGTACACCGGCTACCGGCTCACATTCGAGGGGTACGACGTCCTCGCGTTGCGGACGTTCGCCGAACGCGAGACGATAGAGGGTGTGGGGGCACCGCTCGGCGTCGGCAAAGAAAGCGACGTGTACGAGGCCCGGTCGTTCCAGCCGCTGGCGTTGAAATACCACCGGGAAGGGTATACGAACTTCCGGGAGGTACAAAAGGAGCGGGAGTACACCGCCGACAAGGAACACCGATCGTGGCTCTACACCGCCCGTAAAGCCGCCGAGCGGGAGTACGATGCGCTCGAAACCCTGTATCCGGACGTCTCGGTGCCGCGGCCGGTCGATCAGAACCGCCACGCGATCGTGATGGAGCGGATCGACGGGGTCGAGTTATCACGCGCGAAACTCGAGTCCGAACAGGTACTCGGCGTGCTCGATCTGGTTCTCCGGGAGATGGCGACGGCCTACGAGGCGGGCTACGTACACGCGGACATGAGCGAGTATAACGTCTTCGTCGCCAGCGACGGCGTGACCGTCTTCGATTGGCCCCAAGCGGTGCCCTCAACCCACGAGAACGGCCGCGAGTTATTGGAGCGCGACGTCGACAACGTGCTCGGACATTTCGAGCGGAAATACCCGCACGAGACGCCCGACATCGACCGAAAGCGGCTCACAAGCGAGCTCGTGGATGACACCTTCGAGACGACCCGGGCGTTCGGTCCGTAAATCGGATACTACGATAGCAAATCAGCTCCACTGCTCGGTACAACTTCGGAAGATAAAACCTACAAATCGGCTGTAATTGAGGGCGCTAAGCCCCCGTCCTCAGCGAGCGACCGAAGGGAGCGAGCAGGGAGGGGATACAGCGCCCGCACGAGTTCCTTGCACCTTTCTCCGCGACGCTTTACCCCTGCGGTCGAACAGAGTCGTACGATGCTCACCACGCCTCCGACGGTGTTCAAGCGTGGTTCGAAACGCCTTCGGCGTTTCGTCATCACGAAAGAGCGGAGCTCTTTCGAACGACGACAAGAAGCGCGCACCGTCGGTTGTGGCCGAGTGTCCATCCGGTAGGAGTGGGACACTCCGAACCACCCCTCAAGGGGAGCCGCCTGCGGAGTCTGGTGCCGTCCCCAGAAATCGGAGATTTCTGGTGTGCGAACGAGAGCTCCGCTCTCGTCAACGCTGTGTCCACGCCGGATGCAAGCTCCGACGTAGAAACAGAGAGCCCCACCCTCAACGAGCGAGGGGCGAGTAGCCCCGAGCGCGGTAGGGTGGGGTAGTTCACCGGATCCCCTTCCGTTCTGATGGGATACTGGTCGGCACGTTCCGCCCGCGAGTGATTTCGCCGCCTGCCGAATCGGGGCCCGCCGGGTGCAGTCTCGCCTGCTACACGTTCGATCGTCGGAGCCCTCAGCGTACTTCGAGGGTGAGCCTCCGGCCTCCGGTCTCACGTCGTGCGGGACCGAAGCTCCCGCGCTACCCTCAACGAGCGAGCCCGTCAGGCCGAACAAAGGAGAGTGGGGTCGGTTACAGGCGGTTGCGTCTCATCCGGATGCTGTGAATTATCGACAACACGGTGAAGACAGTGACACAGATCATGAGTGCATACCAAGGCGTCACGAACGGGATCGCGCCGAGCCACAGCGCTGCGACGAACGCCATCGCCGTCGCCGAAGTACCGAGATACACCTCGCTCCACGGGATTTCGTTTTCCGAAACGACTTCCAGATACACGTCGAGCTGTTCCGCCTGAGGCGTCAGTTCGATCGTACCGCGGTCGGCGTCGTACGTGATGAATCCATGCCGGTGTAGCTTCGGTAGATGTGACTGATACAGCGAGGTGTAGACCCGCTTGCGCTGTTTGTACGTTACAGCGGTAGCGAGGCGAAAGCCCACCCGTTTACGGCTGTCTCTTACCCATAA
>CAZOFL010000062.1:0-14022 GCA_964579035.1 uncultured Natronomonas sp.
AGTGATAACCGTTTTTGTGTTCGCGGCGATAACGTTCGTATATGAGCGGAGACCCCACCGACGAGGAACTGCAGGAACTTCGGGAAAAAAAGATGGAACAGCTCAAAGAACAACAGGGCGGCGAGGGAGCCGAGGCCGCCGAGGCACAGCGCGAACAAGCCGAGGCACAAAAGAAGGCGGTGCTCCGGCAGGCGCTGACTGACGGGGCCAGAAAGCGGCTCAACACGGTGCAGATGTCGAAACCGCAGTTCGGCGAACAGGTCGAACAACAGATCGTCGCGTTGGCCCAAAGCGGCCGGCTGAACGGGAAGATCGACGAGGAGAAAATGAAGGAGCTGCTTGCGGAGATGAAGCCCGAGTCGAAGAGTTTCGACATCCAGCGTCGCTGATGGAGTGTGGACTGCTGTTCAGCGCCGGCAAGGACTCCTCGCTGTCGGCGCTGCTGTTGGAGGAGTTCTACGAGGTCACCCTAGTGACCGCACATTTCGGGATCACCGACGACTGGACGCACGCGGAAGACGCGGCCGAAGCGCTCGAGTTTCCGTTCGAGCGCGTCGAGCTGCCCGAAGGGGTTGCCGCGGAGGCGACCGAGCGAATGTACGAGGACGGGTTCCCGCGTGCCGGCATCCAGCAGGTTCACGAGGCGGCGCTTGAGGCGGTTGCGGCGCAGTACGATGTCGTTGCCGACGGGACGCGGCGGGACGATCGGGTGCCGACGGTCTCACGCGCGGTCGCTCAGAGCCTGGAGGATCGCCACGATGTCGATTACGTCGCCCCCCTGTCGGGGTTCGGCCGCGGGGCGATCGACCGCCTCGTCGAAACGCACCTCGTCGTCGAGTCCGGGCCGAGCGAGGAGATCCGGAAAGGCGATTACGAGACCGAACTCCGCGCACGGATCGAATCACAGTGGGGAAGCGACGCAGTCGGGGAGATCTTCCCGGAGCACGAACAGACCCGCGTCGTCGGGCGGACGCCGCGTTCGTCATAGGGCTTTTTGTCGTGGGAACGCCTACCAGAGCCATGAAGTTCATTATCGTCGGCTACGGCCGGGTCGGGGCACGCACGGCGAACATCCTCTCTACGGAGGGCCACGAGGTCGTCATCGTCGACGACGACGAGACGAAAGTGACTGCGGCCGCTGCCGAGGGACACGAGGTCGTGGAGGGCGACGGCGAGGACGAGCGAACCCTCGAGAAAATCGCCCTCGACGACACGGACGCGTTAGCAGCGCTCACGGGCGATCTGAACGTAAACTTCACCGCATGTATGATCGCGAAGGGCCACGGCTGCCGGACGGTGCTTCGGATCGACGAGGACTACCGCGAGGAGATCTACCGGAAGTACGCCGCCGACGTGGACGAAGTCGTCTACCCCGAACGGATGGGCGCGGCCGGCGCGAAGACGGCCCTGCTCGGAGGCGACCTGAACGTCCTCGGCGACCTGACGGAACATCTCACGGCGACGAGCCTCGACATCCCCGAGGGCTCCCCGGTCGTGGGCCGCCGTGTCGTCGATATCGACCTCCCGGGCGGCGCCCGACTGTACGCACACGGCCGTCGACGGGAGCCGATGACGATCCCGCTACCGCAGACTGAGATCGAATCGGGCGACCGGGTCGCACTCGTCGCCGAACAGGCGAGTCTCGACGAGATCAGAAGCGTTCTGCACGGCTGAGCGGCCCGGAAAACTGTTCGGTCGCCGTTCGGCCAGCGATCACGAACCGCGACGACGGACCCGGATCGATTCTCAGCGCTTTTTCGCTCGACAGACGAACGTTTCTGTCCTCGAGACGGCGTAATCGACGGTGAACCCGCCGTCTTCGAGCGCGGAGACGGCGTGTCCGAGGCCGTGGCGCTCCTCTAGGGGTGGCCCGCCATCGCCCCTGCCGTTCAGCGACCAGTCGACGATGACGAACCGACTGCCGGTTCCGAGCACTCGGGTGATCTCCGCGATCGCTTCGGACCCGGAGAACTCGTGATACGTCATCGTCGTGAACGCGGCGTCGATGGAGCCGTCCTCGAACGGGAGGTCGTCGATCGGGGCGGTGACCGGCCGGACGTTCTCGGGGATCCCCTTCTCCGCATACCGGTCGTGCATCGCCGGCTGGATGTCAACTGCGTGGACGGTCCCCGCGTGTGTGGCTACAGGGTCAGTGTAAAACCCCGTCCCGCTGCCGAGGTCCGCGATCGCGTCCGCCGGATCGGGCGATAGAAGCGAGATGAGTTCCTCCACGGAACACCATCGGTACCGGGCCACGTCCTCGAGTCGATCGGCACGGTCCGGATCGAACGTATGAAAACCCATACGGGAGGTACGTACCGCGCCGTCATAGTTCCGCATGGTCCGGCCGTCGAAGTGGCATCCGTCGGCCGATCGCCGCGGGGGATCGCATCACTTCCACGGGCGGTCGATCTTCTCGCGGCGACCATCGAGGACGCCAAATCGTTCGTCACGGCGCTCCTCGAGGAGCGCTAGCAACCGCTCCGCCCACCGGAGTTTTCTGGCTTTCTCCGTGTCGACCGTGGGGTCGTCGAAGGACCACCCCGGAAAGACGAGCCGGTCGGCACCGCAGGCGTCGGCCAGAAACGCCGCACGGTCGCCGTCGGTGAAGCCACCGGGGTTGTGGACGAGCGGCGTCGGAGCCGCCTGCGTCGTCGGAACCACTGACCCGAGATCGAAGGTCGGGACGTGTCGCTCCACCGCGGGGACGTTGTCGCCGTGGGCGTGGGCCGCAACCGGCGTTCCGGCGGACGAAAGCTCCCGCGCAGTCTCGGGGTTTTTGTCCAGGTCAGTCACCATGCAGTCGACCTCGATTCCGCCGTCGAGACAGACGTCGGCGGCCGTCGAGGCGGCAACGACGGTGTCGGCGTGGTCGGCGAGTTCGAGCTCGTCGACGAGCGTCGGCCCGGCACCGCAGACGGCGACCGTCCCGCCGAGGTCGAGATCCTCGGGTGCGAGGGTACCCCCACCGGCGACGAGTCCGGCCAACAGATCGCGCGCACGCTCGTCACCGGCCCGGTCGTACCCGAAGTCCTCGAGGATCGCGGTGTATATCGGTTCCCAGTCTGTGTATAGCATGGCCACTAAACGGTGTAAAGACTGGGCCCGAAGCGCACCAAGGTACCCCTACCCGGATGTGCCCTTCGGGCTTCCACCTGAGCGTTCCGGGGCCTCTGGCATAAGCTTTCTTGTACTGTAAGCCGTCCGTCCGCCGTTTGTCAGACTTCCTCGAACCCACCGTAGGCAGTGCCTAACGCTTCGGTGACGGTCGCCGGCCCGTCCGACGTTTCGGCCCGGAGGCGTTCGAACTCGGCCGCGGTTCCGACGAGGATCAGCCCTTCACCCGGGTACGTTTCGAGTCCCGCCGAAGCGGCGTTTCGCTCGAGAAACGCCGCCGCCGACTCGGGAAGCCGAAACTCGACAGCGTGCGGTGTCACCGACGGCGTCTCGGGGTCACTATCGCCCTCGCTTCGGCGAAGATGCCGGGCGAACTCCCGGTCCGTGGTCACGTCCAACTCCTCGACGCCAACCTCGGGGTCGCGTGTTCGGTCGCGGGTGAACTCGTGGCCGATCAGTGCCGCATCACGCGTTTCGGCCACGTCGTGGGTCCGGATGACGTGTGCCCCGCGTTCGACGGCCATCGACGTCGCCGCGAGCGAAACGGGGAGTGCACCCTCCGTGTCGCGGCCAGCGACTTCCCTGAGGAAGTTTTTCCGGTTGATCGAGACGAGGATCGGCCGACCGTAGCCTCTGAACTCCCGAAGGCGATTGAACGTCTCGCGGTCGTCGTCGGTGGTTTTGTCCTCCGACCAGCCGCCGAACGCCGGATCGACGATCGTCTTCTCCGTGAACCCGTTTCGTTCGAGGGCGTCGTAGATGTCGTCGACGTCCTCGATCGCGCCGGGGCGTTCGAGGTCCGGTGGCGAGGCCATCTTCGAGACGGCGACGTCGTACTCCGCACAGATTGCCGGCATCTCGGGGTCCGCAAAGCCGCAGATGTCGTTGACCATGTCGAACCCCGCCTCGAGGGCGGCTTCCGCGACCTCGTGATACCGAGTCTCGATCGACCAGACCGCATCGCCTGACGTCGATTCGAGCGTCTCGACGGCCGTCCGGAGCCGGTCGAGTTCGCCCTCGGCCGAGAGCACTCCGAAGCGCTTGTTGGCCGATTCGAGGCCGACGTCGACGATGTCCGCCCCCTCGTCTATCAGTTCCTCGTCGACGTAAGCGGCAGCCTCGCCGGGATCGTCGAACACGCTCGGGTCGTAGGGAGACTCCTTCGAGACGTTCAACACGCCCATGATCCTGGGCGGATACTCGTCACCGATCTTCAGGCCTGCGGCGTCGACCGTTCGCATAGGTTCGGTTGGATCCCTTACTGCTAAAGGCGACCGATAGCGGAACCGACGGGACGGTGGCGGAACTGTTTTATAAACGAAACGCGGGCATTCACCGCTCGTCGGTCCCGAACTGCAGGAGTATCGGGGATCGTTGCATCCTGGCGAACCCTTACCCGTCCCACCGCGCTACTGCCAGTTGTATGAACTGTTCGAACTGCCGTGCGCTGGGATCGTACTGGGCGATCGCACAGGGTCTCTTGGCCGCTCTCGTTCCACAGTTGTCGATCGCATTTATCAAGAAACTGATCGGCAAGAACTTCGAGAACGCGAGTGTGCTCCGAGCGAAACCCGCGTACGTCCGCCAGCTCCGCGCGCTCGGGATCGGACTCACCGCCGCCGGTATCGCCGGCCTCGCGATGGAGCGGGTCGCTGAGGATTCCGATGGCGAGCCCGAACCACCGAGTGACGCCGATAGCAGCGAGGACGCGGCCGACAGATAACCACCGACGGACGCTCTTTTAAAACCCCGCACCGAACGGGAACACAATGGTCGATATCGCCGTCGCCGTCGTCGGGGCCGAAACCCCCGGCAACGTCGGCACCATCGCGCGATCGATGAAGAACTTCGGGCTCTCGGAGCTGTACCTCGTCGATCCGCCGGAACTCCACCCCGAGGGCGAGGCGTACGGCTTCGCGGGCCACGCCCGCGAGGATGTCCTGCCGAACGCGAGGACCGTCGAGTTCGAGTATCTAAGGGACTCGTTTTACACGATCGCCTGCACCGCGACGACGAACCAGGATGGGCGCAACCACGTCCGGTATCCATTTATTACGCCGGCGGAGCTGTCCGACGAGATCGGCGGCCTCGACGCCGACGTCTGTATCGTCTTCGGGCGCGAGCGCGTCGGGTTGACGAACGACGAACTCGCGAAACTGGACCGGATCTGTTCGATCCCGGCCAGCGACGAGTATCCCGTTTTGAACCTCGCACAGGCAGCGACGATCGTGCTGTATGAACTCCGGGAGCTAACCGTCGTCGAGAGTCAACATCCGCCCGAAGCACACGGACGGGCCGAAGAAAACGAAATAGAGGGGCTCTATGCGACGTTTTCCGACTATCTCCACGACATCGGCCACCCGGAGGAAAAGATCCCCAAGACCGAACGGCTGTTTCGCCGGCTGATCTCGCGTGCCCATCCGACCGGCCGGGAGGCCCGGACGATGCGCGGGGTGCTTCGCCGGGGGGCGATGCGCGCGAGCGGCGGGATTCCACGGGACGGCGACGAGGACGAGGCGTGAGGGCCCCTCGCAGCCAACTGTTTTGGCGGCGGCCCACCGAGAGCCGGTATGCACGTCACGGTGAACGCCGCGATGAGCGCCGACGGAAAGCTCTCCTCGCGGCGACGCGAACAGATCGCGATAAGCGGACCGAACGACTTCGCCCGCGTCGACCGGCTTCGCGCCGAAGCCGACGCCGTCGTCGTCGGGGTCGGGACCGTCCTGGCCGATGATCCGTCTCTCGTCCGCCACGACGAGGCCCACCGGGCAGCGACTCGAGGGGATGACGTCGATCCGCCGGCCCGCGTCGTCGTCGACTCGACCTGCCGGACGCCGGCCGAGTCGGCAGTCCTCGCCGGCGAGGCCCGAACGTACGTGCTCACCAGCAAGGCTGCCACCGAGGACCGCCGGTCGGAACTCCGCGATGCCGGGGCCGAACTCGTCGTCGCCGGCGGGGACCGCGTCGATCTCGCCGACGCGTTCGCGTCGCTGGAACGCCGAGGCGTAGCGCGAACGATGGTGGAGGGCGGCGGTGAACTAATTTTCTCGCTGTTCGAGGCGGGCCTCGTGGATACGCTGTCGGTCTACGTCGGAAACGTGATCGTCGGCGGCCGGGACGCACCGACGCTCGCCGACGGGGAGGGGTTCGTCTCGTCGTTTCCCGAACTCGAACTCGCGTCGGTCGAGCGGGTCGATTCCGGGGTTGTACTCGCGTGGGACGCGCCGTAGGCGTCGGTCCGCTTAATGATCGTGGCCGGTCAGTTCGGCGTAGCTCGCGCCGAAGCGGTCCTCGAACAGCTCCATCGTCCGCTCCTCGATAGTCCGGTACTGCTCGGTGTCCCCGCCCTCGGCGTGGTGGACCGTCGCGTGAATCCGCTGGGCACAGGAAAACAGCGCGAGATCGCCGACGATTTCGGGGTCGGATTCGTCCGCCTCCCGCATCAACTCGAGCATCTCGCTCGGGAGTGTCACGTCGTCCTCGTCGTCGTCGCTTTCGATCCGCAGTGTCACTGTGTCGTCTGCCATACGCTCCGTTTCGGACGGCGACTGAAGGCCCTTCCGGTGTCGCGTATCCGGCCACAAACTCCGGAGCGTCCGGCGAGTCGGCAGGCCTTTGGCCGGCGGCCGCGACCCGATCGGTATGGACGTTCGGATCTCCCCCACGCGCGTTCGCGGCAGCGTTCGGGCCCCGCCCTCGAAAAGCTACACCCACCGGGCCGTCCTCGCGGCCGGCTACGCGGACGGCGCAACGGTTCGAAACCCGCTTTTCAGCGCCGACACCGCTGCGACTGCCCGGGCCGTCGAGGCCTACGGTGGATCGACCGAGCGAGCGGGGGATCGATGGGAAATCGACGGATTCGGCGGCGACCCCGAGACGCCCGCTGACGTCATCGACTGTGCCAACAGCGGTACGACGATGCGGTTGACGACTGCCACCGGCGGTTTGGTCGAGGGTCTCGCGGTGTTGACCGGGGACAGTTCGCTCCGGTCGCGGCCCCAGGGACCGCTTCTCGACGCGCTCGATCAACTCGGCGTCCGCGCCGACTCGACGCGCGCGAACGGGCAGGCCCCGGTCGTCGTCGGCGGCGGCGTAACCGGTGGATGCGTCCCGATCCGGGGTGACGTCTCCTCGCAGTACATTACCGGACTGCTCATGGCCGGTGCGGTAACCGACGAGGGGATCGGGATCGACCTGACCACGGAACTCAAGTCCGCTCCGTACGTCGATATCACGCTCGAGGTGCTTTCGGCCTTCGGCGTCGAGGCGACGGTCCTCGACGGCGATGACTCGGAAATCCGGGCAGCTGGGGCCGACGGGTTCGAGGTCGCGGGGGGGCAGACGTACGCGCCCGAGGGCGGCGGCTACGACGTCCCGGGCGATTTTTCGTCGATGTCGTATCTCCTCGCCGCCGGGGCGATCGCAGCCGAGGACGAACTCACGGTCGAGGGTGCCTACCCCAGCGCACAGGGCGATTCGGCGATCGTCTCCGTCCTCGAATCGATGGGCGCGGCGATCGAGTGGGACCGCGAGGCCGGGCGGATCACGGTCGGCCGGTCGGACCTCGAGGGGATCGAAGTCGGCGTCGCCGACACGCCCGATCTGTTGCCGACGATCGCCGTCCTCGGTGCGGCGGCGTCGGGAACGACCCGGATCACCGACTGCGCACACGTCCGGTTGAAAGAGACCGACCGGGTGGCGGCGATGGCGACCGAACTCGGGCGGATGGGCATCGAGACCGAAGAAAAAGAGGACGAGCTCGTCATCCGCGGCGGGGATCCGGAGGGCGCAACCGTCAGCGGTCACGACGACCACCGGATCATCATGTCCCTCGCCGTGGCTGCCCTCGTCGCCGACGGCGAAACGACGATCGAGGGAGCGGACGACGTCGACGTGTCGTTCCCGACGTTTTTCGACGTGTTCGAGACGCTCGGGGCGGACGTGGTGGAGACGTAACCCGCCTCCGATCGATCGTCGCGACCGCCCACGACGGGTTATTCCGTCCGCGCGAACCCGTGGGCTCCGTTCCGTCCCTTCGTCGTCGCCCGGACCTCGATGAACTCCGCGTTCTCGCGAGCCGTCTCGAGGTCGTGGGCGCCGGCGTAGGAGAGCCCCGATCGGATCCCGGCCACGAACTCGTGGAGCCGAGGTGACACGGGACCGGCGTACTCGGTGACGGCCTCGACGCCCTCGTCCGCTTCAACCTCGCCGGCCTTGTCCTCACGGTCCTCCGCGGCCGCGGCAGTCGACATTCCCCGCGAACGTTTGTACCGTTGGCCGTCGATCTCGACGACGTCGCCGGGCGACTCCGCACACCCGGCAAAAAAGCCGCCCATCATGACGGCGTCGGCTCCGGCCAGGAGAGCCTTGACCGCGTCGCCGGAGGTCCGGATCCCGCCGTCGGCGATCGTCGTGACGCCCCGATCGCGGGCGGCTTCGGCGCACCGGTCGACGGCCGTGAACTGCGGGACGCCGAAGCCGGTGACTTCGCGTGTCGTACAGTGCGATCCCGGGCCGACGCCCACTTTCACGCAGTCAGCACCGGCCTCCACGAGGTCGGCGACGCCCGCCTCAGTCGCGACGTTGCCGGCACAGACGGGCGTATCGGGGAACCGCTCGGCCAGTTCGGCGGTCGTGTCGATCGTCCGCTCCATATGGCCGTGGGCCACGTCGAGAACGAGAGTATCGGCGCCGGCGTCCACGAGCGCGTCTGCCCGCTCGAGATACGATTCGGCGATACCGACGGCGCCCGCCGCGGGGTGGCCGTCGTCCGCCACTGCCTGCACCATCCGTGCCTGTTCGTCGATCGGGAGAAACCGGTGGACGACGCCCAACCCACCGAACGCCCCGACTGCGCGGGCCATCTCCGTCTCGGTGACAGTGTCCATCGCCGCGGTGACGACTGGGATGGATAGCTCGACTCCGTCGGCCAGTTCGGTCGCCACATCCACGTCGTCGCGGCTGTCGACCGGCGATCGTTGCGGCACGGCGAGCACGTCGTCGTAGGAAAGTCCCGTTTCGTAGGGCATACACAAACCTTTCCAGGGTAACCCGCGGTCATATATAACACCGTCGGTCGTTGGCTCCGATCCGCGCGGGGAAGTGGGGCGCGAACGACCTCACAAGTAGAAAGCCTAAACCATTCCCGTCCGTACGGATCGGTAATGAACGGAAACCGATTCGGCCGGCTCTTTCAGGTCACCACCTACGGCGAGAGCCACGGCGATGCGATGGGCGTGACCGTCTCGGGCTGTCCGGCCGGCGTCGAACTCGACGAGGACGAGATCCAACGCGAACTCGACCGGCGGAAACCGGGGCAATCGACGATCACGACCTCCCGGGGCGAACCCGACGAGGTTCGGCTTAACTCCGGAACGCAGGACGGGTACACGACCGGGACACCGATCGGGATGGTCATCCAGAACAAGGACGCCCGATCCGGGAAGTACGAACCGTTCATCACCGCCCCCCGGCCCAGCCACGGCGATTACACCTACTCCGCGAAGTTCGGGACGAGAAACTGGGGCGGCGGCGGCCGCTCGTCCGCCCGCGAGACAGTAAACTGGGTCGCCGCCGGTGCGGTCGCAAAGCAGGTGCTCGAGCAGTCCGAACACGACGTCCGGATCAAAGCCCACGTCAACCAGATCGGGGACATCGAAGCCCCGGACGTATCCTTCGAGGAGATGCTCGAACACACGGAGGAAAACGAGGTCCGGTGTGGCCACCCGGAAACCGCCGAGCGGATGCGTGAGTTGATCGACGAGTATCAGAAAGCGGGCGACTCGATCGGCGGGTCGATCGCCTTCGAAGTCCGAGGGGTCCCCCGGGGGCTCGGTTCGCCGCGGTTCGATTCGTTCCCCTCGCGGCTCGGGCAGGCGATGTTTTCGATCCCTGCGACGACGCACGTCGAGTTCGGTCTCGGCGCGGCGGCCCGAGCAGTCGCGGGTTCGGAGCGCAACGAGGACTGGACGTTCGATGAGGGCGACCATTCCGACACCGTCAGCGAGGCGGGCGACCCGGTCCCCGTCGGCAACGATCACGGCGGCCTCCAAGGCGGGATCACGACCGGCCAACCGATCTGGGGCGAGGCGACGTGGCACGCGCCGACCTCGATCCCGAAAAAACAACGGACGGCCGACTGGGAAACGGACGAAATCGTCGACGATGCACAGGTAATCGGCCGTCACGATCCCGTCCTACCGCCCCGCGGCGTCCCGGTCGTCGAGGCGATGTTGTACCTGACGGTACTGGATTTCATGCTGTTGGGCGGCCGGATCAACCCGGACCGTCTCGACGGCCGTCCTGGCGAGTACGACACCTCGTATCACCCCTCCAGCCCGCGAAACGAGTAGCGGCCACCTTTTTAACTGCCGGCGGTTCAGCCGTTATCCCCCGCGCCAATATAAAAACGGTGCGAGAACGAGATACGCGACGGCGAACAACAGAAGCGAGCGCGGGAACACCCGGTTGACGGCCGCCGGGAAGGCGATCGCGAGGGCCTGCAACCCGCCGAGGATCACCGCATCGCGCGCGTACAGATCCGGATACGTTATCGACGCGACCATCAGATACGAAAACAGCGCCGTCGACACCACGAGCACCACGGGGTCGCCGATTCCCGCCAGATACGCGACTGAAAGCACCGTGGCCGCGAGCGTCGTCTGGACGCCCTCGGTTTCCGTGCGGTCGCTGTCCTGAAGCATATAAAAACCGAGCCTGACGACGGCCATCGAGACGTACAGCGCCGGGACGAGCGCTGCGGCCACCGAAAACGGGGAGCCGAAGCCGGCCGCCCCGCCCTCGGTAGCGACCACGTACACCAACGCCGCGGGCGCGACCCCGAAGGAGGCGACGTCGGCGAGGGAGTCCAAGAACGGACCGACCGGTGTTCCGCCACGGATCCGGGCGACGACGCCGTCGAGGCCGTCGGCGATCGCGGCGAGCAGAATCAGTCTCGCGGCGAGTTCCGGATCGACGACGGCGGCGGCGACGGCGGCGAAGCCAAGCGCCGCGTTCGCGGCCGTCACCAGGTCGGCGACTCCCAACTGCCCGAGGAACCGCGGCTGCATACTCTATCTCGGCGGTCGGCGACGGCCGCCTTAGTAGATTCGTTTCCGTCCGGAACCGGCCGACGGAAGGAGGCGGCCCTCCGGAATCGAGCGACATATCTTCGTCCGACCGCAAGCGAGAATATGGATAGACGGGCGTTTCTCGTGGCCGCCGGCGCCGCCGCGACGGTGTCGGTTTCGGGGTGTCTGGACGGCGGGCTCAGCGAGGAGGATTTCGATATCGGCATGTCGGCGAACGCTTTTTTACCGGACGAGTACGAGGTGTCCGTCGGCGACACCGTCGTCTGGGGGAACAACGGCTCCCGGGGACACACCGTGACCGCCTACGAGCGAACGATACCCGACGATGCCGACTACTTCGCCTCCGGCGGTTACGACGACCTCGACACTGCCCGCGAGGAGTGGCACGCAACCGGCGGTGGCAACATCGCGCCCGGTGAGACCTACGAGCACACGTTCGAGGTCCCGGGCCGGCACAACTACCTCTGTATCCCCCACGAACCGGGGGGGATGATCGGCGCGGTCGTCGTCTCCGAGTGATCCCGGTATCGACGGTACCCGTCTCCCCGTGTGGGACCCTTTCGACGGACGAACGACAACCCTTATTCGCGGGGGATTCACATCGGAACTCATGGACGCGTCGGTACCGAAAATCGACTACACGGAGTACACCAACCGACAGTTGGTGACGATCCCGCTCGGGGTGTTGGCCTTTGCCCTGATCGTTCTCGCCGTGGCGACCGCACTTTCGGGGACGCCGGTCGCGCTCGGGATCGAGTTTACCGGCGGGACGGAGATGCAGGTCGTGACGGACGACTCGCAGGCGGAGATCAGAGAGTCGTTCGACGAGGACGTCGCCTCGGTCACCCCGATCGCCGGACAGGGGAACACCTACCAGTTGACGTTCCAGTCCGACGACGCCGATCCGCTCCTCGAACAGGCCGAAGCCGCCGGATACGAGGTCGAGTCCGTCGGCGAGCGCTCGGCGAGCTTCGCCGCCGACTCACAGCGACAGGCCGTTTTCGGCCTCCTGGTCGCGTTCGGCGGCATGGCGGCCCTCGTCGCGATTATGTTCCGGACGTTCGTCCCCTCGATCGCCGTCATCGCGTCGGCGTTTTCGGATATCATGATCCCGCTGGCGTTGATGCGGCTGTTCGACATCGAGTTGACGCTCGGGACGGTCGCCGCACTGTTGATGCTTATCGGGTACTCGGTGGACTCGGATCTCCTGTTGAACAACCACATCCTTCGACGACACGGCGACTTCTATACGTCGACGTTCCGCGCGATGCGGACCGGTGTGACGATGACTGTCACCTCGATCTCCGCGATGGTCGTGATGACTGTCGTTTCGTATCTGCTCGGCATCCCGCTGTTGCCGGACGTCGGATTGATTCTCGTCTTCGGGCTGTTGGCCGACCTGATGAACACGTATCTGCTCAACGTGAGCCTGCTTCGATACTACAAGTACGAGGCGATAGCGAAATGAAACTCCACATCAAGAAACACTGGCGAATCTGGCTGCTCACCGTATTTTTGATCGTGAGTACGGTTGCCATCTTCGCGCCGTTCGGCGGCAGCGGCGGGGTTTTGGGTCCCGGCGAAGACGGAGAACAGGCGGCTGGATCCCAGTATACGAACCTGCAGTTCGGCCTGGAACTCTCCGGTGGCACGCAGGTCCGGGCCCCGTTCGTCGGAATGATCGTCTCGGGGCTCGATTTCGAGCCGGACGAGGAACGGGAGATCGAATCGGTGTTACAGGAGGAACTCGGCGTGGGTGCCGGCGACGTCCGTGCCGACTTCGAGGAAGGGACCGTCGAGGTGTTCGACGACGAAGTGGCCGGCAACACGACCCAAGCGGAGTTCGCCGCCGCCCTCTCCGAGGCGGGGTATCCGACTGACGAAGGCGACGTCGATATGGGCGTCTCCTCGGACACCCGCGACGGTGCCGAGGACGTGCTGAACGAACGGCTCAGGGAGCGCGGCCTCGGCGGCGGGTCGGCCTCCCAAGTCGCCGTTCCGGGCCAGCAGTTCATGGTCGTCGAAGTGCCCGGCGCGAACCGAACCGAAGTCATCGACCTCATCGGAGACCGCGGCCAAGTGGAGATATGGGCGCTGTACCCCGGCGAAAACAGCTCCTATGAAACACAGTCGCTTCTCGATCAAGAAGACCTCGCCGATATCGGGGGAGCCCGCCAAGAGCAGGGCGACACGTTCGTTCCGGTTCGGCTGACAGACGAGGCGGGCGCGCGGTTCGGGGACGCGATGCGCGAGAACGGGTTCGACCAGCAGGGCGGCACCCAGTGTGCCTACGAACTCAATCGCTCGCTCGAGGACAACATGGGCGAAAATCCGGGGAGGTGTCTGTTGACGGTGCTCGACGGCGAAGTCGTCTTCGCCGCGGGTATTGCACCCGGTCTCGCCGATGGGTTCCGGAGCGGCGCGTTCGACGATGACCCCTCCTACCGAACGACGACGACAACGTTCGAGGACGCTCGCGAACTCGAGATCAACATGCGCGCCGGCGCGCTCCGGACGGAACTGGACATCGACAACCGCGGGACGACGTTCTTCCTGCTGCCGAGCCTCGCCGAGCGGTTCAAACCGCTCTCGATCGTCACCGGTGCGGCCGCGGTACTCGCGGTGTCTTTCATGATGTTCCTGCGCTATCGGCGAAAGGAGGTCGCCGCGCCGATGTTGCTCACGGCGGGGGCCGAGGTGTACATTCTCCTCGGCTTCGCGGCCGCGGTGAGCTTACCGCTCGATCTCTCACACATCGCGGGCTTCATCGCGGTCATCGGTACCGGGGTCGACGACCTCGTGATAATCGCCGACG
>CAZOFL010000063.1:0-13426 GCA_964579035.1 uncultured Natronomonas sp.
CAATCAATTTCACTCTCGTGAGCACAATCTTCGAGTCGGCATCGCACCGTTAGTCGTCATCACCGCCATCTGTCTGCCGTTGCTCGCAGTGCCCGTTCCAGTGGTCGCCACGGTGGCGTTCTTCGTTCTCGTGTTGAACACCGGGGGTGCGATAGCCGATATGTACGCACTCTGGCGGTTCTATCGGATGCCCGAGGGAACGCTCTTCTACGATATTAATATCGATAGCCAGTATGTCTTCGAACCGAAGTGAGGTACTGAATACGCGGGCCGTTCTCTGATGGGTTGAAGGAAGTACGAGAGACGGGGTACATTTTCGAGGAACCGTTCGTCGTTGGCCACTCGAAGTTTTGGGACTCCTTCGGGACCGGCTCTTCGCTACCCGAGTGAGCCAACACCGATCCGGCTTGTGTTGCTTGGTCCGTTAGTGGGAGTTGCGTGCCCCACCCATTGACATAGAATCAGTCTCAACCGGTCAATAGAACTACGAACTAAGCGATGAAGAAACTACCAGCTAATAGTAATATTCGTGCTGGTATGCGAGACGGAATGCGCGAGTCTTGTACTCACTCGCTCAGTTTGCTTCCCGTTGTTTCGATCCGTTTCGCGGTACGGAACCCCTGGGTGCCGACGCGACGTATTCGCCGATCGACGCGCCTTTTAGAGACCGCCACCAGCCACACGTATGGGAACCGAGTCCGAGCGGATGGCCGATCGCTACGAGAAGACGAGCCCGTGGCCGATCGTAATCGTGCTCGGGCTGGTTTTCAGCGAGATCGGTATGCTGTTCAACATCTATCCGGTCGCGGTCGTCGGGTTGGTCATGTTCGTGGGAAGCATCTCCGGAATCGTCCACGAAGCGGGGTACGTCGTCTCCCCGTGGCGGCTGCTCACCGGCCTCGGCGCCGCGTTGGCCATTCTCGGGCTCGCACTCGTCTCCTTCCGGGTCGACGGTGCGTTTACTGTGTCGGTCCTCGAGGCCGCTGCGACCGACGGAATCCTCCAGCGTGGGATCACGGTCGCGGCCACCGGCGTGGTGCTTTCGCTCGCCGGGGTCGTTTTGCCGCGCACACTGGATCGGTGAGCGCCCCAACCCGTGGAGAATCAGTAACCTCTTAGTAGCGGTCTCCAAACGTATCGATCATGAGCGATCGCACCTTCGATCGGGACACGATGCTGGACCTCTCGGTCAACATCATCCCGATCGCGATACTGCTTTGTTTCGTCGTCCTGTTCGCCGTCGTCGCCCCGTTCCCCGGGAACTCGGTCATCCTCGTCGTCCAGATGAGCATCATCGTCCTCACCGGCATCGCGCTCGCAATCTTGACATACTACTCCGGAAAGGCGGTCTCGAACGCGGAGCGAAACACCGACGAGTACATTCCCGCCGGCTACTCGAGGGCCGACGCCGAAGTCGCCGGGGTCCCCGGCGACCACGACCACGACGCATCCGACGCGGACAAGTAGCCGACAAACCGCGCGTTTCGAGTCGACGTCCTCTCGGCGTACGGCGGGGGATAACGCAACCTTTCTTTACCAGCGGTCCTATTAGTCTCTCAGACACACATGGCTGCAGAACAGCTCGCGTTGACAGTTCTCATGGGGGGGCTTCTCCTCGCCGTATTCGCGTTTGTCGCCCACGTGAAGAACTGGCGCGCACGCCTTCCGTTCGTCGGCCCCAAACCGGTCGCGACCGACGGCGGTCACGCCCACAAACCCCCAGGTATCACTCGCTGGCTAACGACGGTCGATCACAAGGACATCGGACTCCTCTATGGGACCTACGGGGTCATCGCGTTCCTGTGGGGCGGTGTCGCCGTGATGATCATGCGGCTCGAACTGTTTACGCCGGCTGAGGCGTACATCAGCCCCAGCATGTACAACGCGTTGCTCACGAGCCACGGCATCACGATGCTTTTCCTGTTCGGAACGCCCATCATCGCGGCGTTTTCGAACTACTTCGTTCCGCTTCTCATCGACGCCGACGACATGGCGTTCCCTCGGATCAACGCGATCGCGTTCTGGCTTCTGCCCCCCGGAGCGCTCCTCATCTGGGCCGGCTTTTTCACTATCCCACTCGACATCGGCGTCGGTCCGGCCGAGACGTCCTGGACGATGTATACGCCGCTGTCCGTCGAACAACCGAACCCGGGCGTCGATCTCATGTTGCTCGGGCTCCACCTGACCGGGGTGTCCGCGACGATGGGTGCGATCAACTTCATCGCGACGATATTCACCGAGCGCGGTGACGACGTCTCCTGGGCGAACCTCGATATCTTCAGCTGGACGATCCTCACTCAGTCCGGGATCATCCTGTTTGCGTTCCCGCTTCTCGGCAGCGCGCTTCTCATGTTGCTTTTGGACCGCAACTTCGGAACGGCGTTCTTCGCGGTGGAGGGCGGCGGTCCGATACTGTGGCAACATCTCTTTTGGTTCTTCGGCCATCCGGAGGTGTACATCTTGGTCCTCCCGATGATGGGGTTGGTCTCGTGGATCCTCCCGAAGTTCGCCGGTCGAAAACTGTTCGGGTTCAAGTTCGTCGTCTACTCGACGCTCGCGATCGGCGTGCTCTCCTTCGGCGTGTGGGCCCACCACATGTTCGGTAGCGGGATCGATCCCCGGATCCGGGCGTCGTTCATGGCGACGTCGCTGGCGATCGCCATTCCCTCGGCGGTGAAGACGTTCAACTGGATCACGACGCTTTGGAACGGCAACGTCCGGTTGACGGCCCCGATGCTGTTCTGTATCGGCTTTGTTTCGAACTTCGTGATCGGCGGGATCACCGGCGTGTTCCTCGCCTCGGTCCCGGTCAACCTGTTGCTCCACGAGACGTACTACGTCGTCGGGCACTTCCACTACGTCGTGATGGGGATGATCGCCTTCGCCGGCTTCGGGGCGATCTACTACTGGTTCCCGATCGTCACCGGCCGGATGTACAACCGGTCGCTCGCGAAGGCGCACTTTTGGCTCTCGATGATCGGTACCAACATCACGTTCTTCGCGATGTTGCTCGCCGGCTACTTCGAGATGCCGCGACGGTATGCGACCTACGAGTTCAACCCCAGCCTCGCGCCGCTGGCCGAGATCACGTTCCTCCACCAGACGATGACAGCCGGTGCGGTCCTCATCGCTGTCGGAACGGTACTGTGGCTCGTCAACGTCGTCTGGTCGTGGAAGAAAGGCAGCGCGGTCACCGATCCCGACCCCTGGAACACGAAGGAGTACGGTCTCCACGGCCGTGAGTTCGCGTGGTTCGAACAGAAACTCGCGGCGGCCGACGGCGGCGAGACGGTCGCCACCGACGGCGGCGAACCCGGGGCCCGGACGACCGACGACGAGTAATCGGCCGGGCGGTTTTCGACGCGGTCCTCAAGTCGAACTGACGACCAGAACGATCGCTGTTGTCGCCATCAGGACGGCGACGCCGACGAGAACGACGAGGAGATACTCCTTTTCAGTGAACTGGCGGCTTTGATCGGTCATACATCCGCTTGGGATGGACCGCTCAAAAGCGTTTCAGAACGACCGCCGAGCGGGCGTTGGCTACCGACGACGGAAACAAAAGCCTCATTCGAACAGTACCCCTACCCTCGGACGTGACGACGAACGACGGGATCGACGGTGAACGCGTAATCGTGGTCTTGTACGTGATCGTCGTCGGGATCGCGGGATTTCTCGGGGCCGCGATCGGGAGTATCGGGCTCCGCGACCTCGAACCCGTCTCGTTTCTCGGCCTCGTGACCTTCCAGCCGACCCCGACCGGGCTCGCCGCCTTCGGCATGACGACCGTCGGCGTCAGCCTCGGGGCCGTGTTGCTGTTTGTCGTGTTCGTATCGCGGACCTACCCGGACGCGTGATCGGATCCGTCGCTAGGAATCCTGGAGCCGTTCGGTCGTTTCGACCAGCGGGTGGTGGCCGTAATCGACTTCCTGAATGTCGTCTATCGTTTCGAGGCCGCTCTTTCGGGCCGTTTCGGCCATCCCCAACTCGACGCGCACATCGAGGTCGATGACGTAAGCGTCCATCTCCTCGATCCCGAGGCGTGCGGCCGCCTTGACGCGATGGTGGCCGTCGGCCAACAGCAGCTCCCCGGCGTTGTCGATGACGACGAGGGGTTCGGCCAGCCCGTTTTCGAGCTCGTAGCGCCGCCCCTCGAGTTCGTCGGTGTACACTTTGGTCTGGGTGGGCGTCAGCGCCGACAACTCGACCGTCCGTCGCTCTTCGGTGGCTTCGATGCCGTGAATGCTTTCGAGCGTCCGCTTGAGCTTTCCGACCTTCTCCGGGGTCGCCCGCTCGATCTGCGATCGGATGACGTCGGCGTTGGAGATGATGCCGGCGAGATTTCCGGCGTCGTCGACCACCGGCAGCCGCTGGATGCCGGATCTGAGAATGACCCGTGCGGCGTCCGTGATCTGCATGTCCGGGTGGGCAACGATGATATCGTCGGTCATCACTTTGAATATCAACTCGTTTTCGTCCTCGAGCAGCAGATCGCGCGCGCTTATGAACCCCTCGACGCGACGGCCGTCACACACGGGAAAGCCGCTGTGGTCGTGGCTTCCGGCGATCCGTTTCCCAACGGCGCCGACGGTTTCGTCCGGCGACACGGTCGCCACATCGCGGGTCATGTAGTCTTTCACCCTCGGTTTGCGCTTGTCGGCGTCCTCGACGTCGTTCATCGTCGGAACGACGGCATCGAGCGGCAAAAACCCCTTCCCTCCCCCTCCTCCCGGATCGCTGCCGGTCACTCGGTGAAGTCGTCTTCCAGTCCGCCGTACGCGAAGGGGGCGTATTCGGACGCGATCCCGAGCGCTTCGAAGAACCGTTCGGTAATAACGTCGGCTATGACCGAACTACGATCCGCCTCGTCGTCGGTCTCGTCGGTGAGCATTCCAACCGGAATCTGGGCTCCGGCCATGTCCGCGTGCCCGCCCGCGCCGCCGATCTGCCCGAACGCCTCGCGGAGGATCTCGCCCAGATTGCGGTCGGTTCCCCGCGCCCGAGCGGAGACGAACACCACCTCGTCGGTGTGTCCGAACACCAGCGTCGTCGTGACGCCCTCCATATCGAGCAGCTTGTCCGCGGCCTGAGCGAGCGTGTCCCGATCCGAGATCCGACCGACGCAGGTCGCCAAGACTTCCTCTCGCAGGGTTCGATTCGAGATCGCGTTGCCGATCGTCTTCAGCGTCTCCGCCGAGACGCTCGGGGATTCGACTTGCCTGAGCCGGTCGCTGTCCGCCGGTTCGACGAGGCCGGCCGCGGCCTCGAAATCCGCGACTGAAACCCCTCGGCGGAACTCCTGGGTGTCGGTTCGGATCCCGTACAGGAGCCCGCTCGCGAGCGCCTCACCGGGTTCGATCCCGAATCGTCGGAGATACTCGGCGATGAGCGTAGAGGTCGCTCCGATATCACTCCGGAGATCGACGAACCGCGCGTGGATCGGCTCGCGGGGCGGGTGGTGATCGATGACGATGTCGATGGGGGTATCCTCGGGCAGTCCGTTGTTGACGCCCGGTCGGGAGTGGTCGACTAGCGCGAACACGTCGAACTCCGAGAGGTCGGCGTCGGCCGGGAGGTCACGGAGCTCGAACTCGAAGAGGTTCACCAGCGCGCGGTTCTCCTGGTGGCTGATCTCGCCGTAATAACACGCCTCGGCATCGACGCCGAACTCCGTTGCGATCCGCCGGAGCCCGACGGCCGAGGCGATCGCGTCCGGGTCGGGGTTATCGTGGGCGAAGATCCCGAGCCGCCCGTCCATGTCCGCGAACGCAGTCCGGAGTTTTCTGGAACGGAGCCCCCCGTCGCCGGCGCGATCGAGGAACGCTTGACCCGCCTCCGCCGGCACGTCGACGAGACGATCGGCCACTGAATCGAGGTCGCTCCGATCCGCCGGGTCCGCGTTCTCGCCCAGACAGACCATGAGGAACGCGGCGGGATACGCGGATCGAACCGTCCGGACGGCGCTCCGGCGCCTCTCGGGCTCTTCGTACCCGACGACGACCGAATCGATGTCCCCGGAAACGGTTCGGACATCGTCGACGCTATCGATGGCAACCCGTCGAGCATCGATGCCGCTGTCCCGGAGTGATTCGGCTCTGTCGTCCTCGTCGACGAGCACGACGAGCGAGCCCGGTCGGTCGGCCAACCGTTCGAGAAACAGCGTCCCGACAGCGTCGTAGCCGACCACCAACCGGTTCATACGAAACGATCGACGCCCGACGACCTAAAACGTGCTGGGAGGCGCCGACGCGATCAGAACAGTGCCGCCGCCGCGTCGAAGGCCGCCCCGTCGAAGATGACGAGCCCCGGAAGCAATACGACGGTCGCGACCGCGGCCGTGAGCACCGCGACGTACAGCGCCGTCGGGTAGCTCTCGATCGTCCGGTCCTCGAGTGGGTCCTCGATCCACATCGCTTTGACGACGCGGGTGTAATAATAGAGGCTCAACGCGCTGTTTATCGCGCCCACCAGCGCGAGCCACCAGACGCCGGCCCCGACGGCGCCGGCGAAGAGATAGTACTTCGAGACGAACCCGCCGCCGACCGGGAGCCCCGCCAGCGAGAACATGAACACGGTCATCGCGACGCAGGCAAGCGGCGCCTGGCGGGCAAGGCCGGCGTAGTCCTCGAACGTCCGCCCGATCTCCCAGTGTTCGACCAGCGCGACGAAGAGGAACGCGCCGGTGTTCATGAATCCGTAGACGAGCAGGTGGAGCATGCTCGCCCCGAGGACGGTCGATCCGGCGCTCGCTCCGCCGACGTTCGTCAGCGCGGCCAATCCGATCAGGGCGTAGCCCGCGTGCCCGACCGAGGAGTACGCCAACATCCGTTTGACGTTCTCCTGGGTCGCCGCGGCGAAGTTGCCGACAGTCATCGTCAACACCGCGAGGATCTGGAACGCCAACACCCAATCGATCGTGCTCGCGACCTCCTGGATCGGGAAGCCGACCAGCAGGACGCGGAACGCCACGACGAATCCGGCCGCCTTCGAAGCGGAGGAGAGAAACGCCGCGACCGGAGCGGGAGCGCCCTCGTAGGCGTCCGGAGCCCAAAAGTGAAACGGGACCGACGCCGTCTTGAACGCGAACCCGCCGACGATCATGAGGATCCCGACGCCGAGAACGCCGGGGTAGGTGTCGGCCGCCTCGCCGATCGAGTCCGCGACGTCCGGAAGCAGCAGGCTCCCGGTCGAGGCGTACACCAGCGAGATTCCGTACACGAGGATGGCCGACGAGAGCGCCCCGACCAGGAAGTACTTGAGGCTGCCCTCGACGGATCCGCGGTTCCCCTTCAGATACGCGACGAGGGCGTATGAGGGAAGGCTCGCGAGTTCCAGCGAGACGAAGACGACGGCGAGGCTGTTTGCCGACGCCATGAGCGACATCCCGGTCGCCGCGAGGAGGATGAGGAGGTAGTACTCGGCTTTGTACGGCATCTCCCGGATGTAGTCGACGGACGCGACCGCGACAAGCGCCGTCACGCTGCCGAAGATGAAGGTGAAAAGCAGGCTCATCCCGTCGACGACGAGCTGTCCGTCGAACAGTTCGACGCCGCCCTCGGCGGCCCCCGACAGGAGCAGAATCCCCGACGCCGAGAGTGCGGCGATCGCGCCGAGCGCGGAGACGCCGGCGAGTACCCACCCGGCCGTCTCCTCCGGGCTGACGGCGTCGATCACGAACAACACGAGCGCCGCGAGCACGAACGCGCCGACCGGTGCGAGCAGGAGCCATCCGTCGACCATCACAGATCACCTCCGAAGTCGAAATCGATGACGTCGAGCGTCGCCTCCCGGATCATCTCGAAGAAGAGATCCGGGGCGATCCCGAGCGCGATAATGAGCGCAACGAGCGTCACGAGCGGGACGATGTCGTGTATCGGGGCCCGCCCGAGTTCGTAGTCGGTTTCGAGGCGGTAGGGGCCGAACAGCGAGCGCTGCATCGCCCACAGCAGGTATCCGGCGACGATCACGATGCCGAACATCGCCGCCGCGGTAAACAGCGGCGCGGCGGGCAGCACGGTCGATTCGAACGCCCCGAGGAAAATGAATAGCTCGGCCATGAATCCGGCCATGAGCGGCAACCCCATGTAGGCGAACGCGCCGGCGAGGAACACGGCGGCGGTCACCGGCATCTTCGCCGCGAGCCCGGACATGTCGCCGATCATCCGGGTGTGGGTCGCGTTGTAGAAGACGCCGACAGTCATGAACAAAAGCCCGGAGATGAGGCCGTGTGCGACCATCTGGAACGTCGCGCCGCCGACGCCGTAGACGGTGTAGGCGACGAGTCCCAGGATGACGTAGCCCATAGAGGAGACCGACGAGTATGCGACGACCCGTTTGAGGTCCTGTTGGGCCAAGGCGAGCAACGCCCCGTAGATGATCGATATCACGGCGATCGCGGCGATCGGGGCCGCCAGCGTCGCGGCCTGTTCGGGCAACATCGTGAAATTGAACCGCAACAGGGCGTACGTCCCCATCTTCAGGAGCACGCCGGCAAGGAGGACTGAGACCGGCGTCGGGGCTTCGACGTGAGCGTCCGGCAGCCACGTGTGAAACGGGACGATCGGGACCTTCACCGCGAACCCGACGAACATCGCAAGAAACGCCGCCATCGCTAGCGTCTCGGGGGCGATCCCGAGTGTCGGCGTGCCGAGGTGGCCGAGCTGTCCCGCCCGAAGCGCCTCGGCGACTGCGGGCATTCCCGTCGACGAGACCGCGCCACCGAGGCCGAACACGAGCCCGAAATAGCCGATGAACATCACGAGCGAGGCGATGTTGGTGTACACGAAGAACTTGATCGCGGCGTACTTGCGGCGTGGCCCGCCCCAGACGCCGATGAGCAGATACATCGGAATCAGGACGGCTTCCCAGAAGACGAACCAGAGGATGAAATCCAAGGCGGCGAACACGCCGATGAGGCTCCCTTCGAGGAACAACACGAGGCCGTAGAACTCGCTTTGGCGCTCGTCGATCGGGGTCCACGCCGAGAGGATCGCAAGCGTCGTGAGCACCGTCGATAGGACGACGAGCGGCAGCGAGATGCCGTCGAGCCCGACGTGATAGTTGACGGCGTAGGGGCCGAACTCGAGCCACTCGGCGAACGTTTCGTAGGCGATGTCGCCGCCGAGCAGCGCGTTTCCGCTCCCGTCGAAGGCGAAATACATGTACAGCGAGACGAGAAGCGGTGCGAGCGAGAGCCCGAACGCGAGCCGGCCCGCGTGTCGGTCCGGGGCGACGAAGACGACGGCGGCACCGACGAGACACAGCAGTACGAGCGCCTCGACGAACATTCAGAACCACCCCCCGAGGATGGCAAAGACGACGAGCAACGTGAGTAGACTCAGGGCGATAAGCGCCGCGTAGTTCGTCACGATACCCGTCTGGATCCGCCGCAGGCGACCGCTAGAAAAGAGACTCACGCTCGATACGGCGTTCACCGCGCCGTCGATGACGCCCTGATCGAACGTGTCCGACGTCGAGGAGAGTCGACCCGTGAACCCCTCCGCGAGCCACACCTGATACTCGTCCTGATAGTAGTTGTGCATGAGAACCGTTTTGAGACCGCCGAGCTTCTCCGTGTGTCGCGTTGGCGTCGCGCCCCGATACAGCCCGTACGCCGATCCGGCACCGAGAATCGCCAGTCCAAGCCCGAGGCCGGCCCCCAGAAGGACGGTCGTCGCTTCGGTCCCGACGACCCCGGACTCGTACCCGGCGTAGGCGGGGTTTTCGAGCAACTCACCGTAGCGCCCGTTGTGGGTCAAAAGCCCAAGGTCGCGTCCGAGATACTCCGAGAGGAACGACACCCGGAGACCGGTGAGCTTCTCGACCGGAACGAGGTTGATCGCCCCCGCGACGACCGCCAACACGCCCAACACCGCAAGCGGGAGCTTCACGTTCCACCGGACCCCATGAGGGTCCTCGGCGGTGTCGCTTCTGGGCTCGCCGTGGAAGGTGAGAACGACCATCCGGATCGTGTAAAACCCCGTCAGGAAGACGGCTCCGAGCGCCATCGCGTAGGCGCCGAACAGTAGCGTACTCCCCCCCAAGGCATGGGCCAGCGTGTCGAAAAGCACCTCGTCTTTCGACCAAAAGCCCGAGAACGGGAAAATCCCCGCCAGGGCGAGCGAGCCGGCGAGGAACGTGAGATACGTCGTCCGCATCTCGTCTTTCAGTCCGCCCATATCCCACATGTCCTCGTTGTGGTGCATGGCGATGATGACCGACCCGGCACCGAGGAACAGCAGGGCCTTGAACACCGCATGGGTCGTGAGATGAAAGAAGGCCGCGACGTAGCTTCCCGCACCCAGCGCGAGCATCATGTACCCGTACTGGCTGATCGTCGAGTACGCGAGCACCTGTTTGATCTCGTCTTTGACGACGGCCATCGTCGCGGCGAACAGCGCGGTGAAGCCGCCGACGAACGCGATGATCGCAAGCACGGTCGGCAACAGTGCGTAGAAGCCGTACATCCTGGCGACCAGGTACACGCCCGCGGCCACCATCGTCGCGGCGTGAATCAGCGCCGAGACCGGCGTCGGACCCTCCATCGCGTCCGGGAGCCACGTGTGAAACGGGAACTGGGCGGACTTTCCGAGCACGCCGCCCAACACGAGCAACCCGAGAATCGAGAACCACGTTTGCGCCTCGAAACCGAAGAACGTCTCGCCGGCCGAGATCGCGGCCTCGGCCAGCGCCGGGAACCCCTCGCTGCCGGCGAAGTTCGCGGTCCCGAACGTGACGAGGACGCCGACGACGCCGACGAGGAAGAAGTAATCGCCGAACCGGGTGACGAGGAACGCCTTTTTGGCCGCCGACGGGGGGGCGTCCTCCCTGAACCAATGGCCGATGAGCAGGTACGAACAGAGTCCGACCAACTCGAAGAAAACGAACGCCATGAGGAGGTTGTCGGCGATCACGAACGCGAGCATGCTAGCGGTGAACAGTCCGAGCCCGGCGTAGTACCGCGGCAGGCCGGGTTCGCCCTCGTCGTTCATGTAGCCGAGCGAGAACACGTGGACGAGAAACGCGACCAGCGAGACGATGACCAACATCGCGGCCGAGAGCTGATCGATCAGGATGCCGAAGGTGAGATCGAACGTCGCGTCGGCGTCGACGAGCGTGTACCACGTCTGGTCGTGGGGCTCCCCCGTAACGAGGAGCCACCCGAGCGTGACGACGGAGAGTCCGAGCGTGGCGGCGGTCGCGAAGATCCCGGAGACGGCCCCCTTCTTCGGGAGCCACCTCCCAAAGAACAACGCGAGCGCGAACGATGCGAGCGGAAGCAGAACGATCGCCGGTGTGAGTTCGTATATCAGCGACATCTTACCACCTCAGTGTCGATGCGTCGGTCACGTCGATATCCTCGAAGTTGCGGTTCAACACGAGTATGATGCCGATCCCGATCGCGACCTCCGCGGCCGCTAACGCGATGACGAACAGGGCGAACGCTTGCCCCGTGATCTCCCCCCAGTAGAACGCGAACACGACGAAGTTGACGTTTGCCGCGTTGAGCATCAACTCGACGCTCATCAGGAACATCAGGGCGTTTCGCCGGGTGAGGATCCCGAAGAGGCCGATACAGAACACCGCCGCGGACAACAGTAGATAGTACTCCGCGGGGACGGTTTCCAGTACCATCAGGCGTCGTCCTCCTGTTTGGCCAACATCACTGCGCCGTCGAGGGCGGCGTCGAGGACGACCGCGATCGTGATGAACGCGACGAGAAAGCCCTCCCCGTCGATGTCGCCGGCCGGGAGGTTGAAAAGCGCGTAGCCGATCGAAGCGGTGACGGAGCCTTCGGGGAACGCGTCGGCGGTGCCGAAGCCGGAAGTGAGAAACACCGCCGCGAGAAAGCCGAACAGCGCGACGGCGAGGACGCCGATGACTTTCTCACCCTCGTGAAGCCGCGGTCGGGTCGTCATCGGATACCCTCCGCCTCCGAAGCCGGATTCCGCCGGACGAGCATGATCGCGAACGTGATGAGGATCAACACGCCACCGACGTACACGAGGATCTGTATCACGGCGATGAACTCGGCGCGGAGCATCACGTAGTGAGCGGCAACGGAGAGCAGCGCGACGCTTAAAAGCAGCGCCGAGTGCCACACGTCGCGGGCCAACACGACGCCCACGCTCGCCCCGACGGTGAGCAGGGCGAACAGGAGGAACGCCAGCGCTTCGAACGGTACTACAGCCATTGGCTATGCGTGCACCCGCACGCCTTTTGAAGATTTCCGTTCGTCCCCACCGACAGCCTCGCTTCGAAGGGTGTCCGACGATGGCGACTCTCACGACGATCGGATCGATGAGCGACAGTACCGACCGAACTGACACTGTCGGACGTGATTTCGTGAGGATCCGAACCGCCACACTCCCAAAGCTATGCGGTAGCGCTTTTTTCGATGAGGCTGCGATTCACGTAGTTACGTCCGACAGTATGAGGAGGGCGACGGTATCGACCGGAGCAACGCACCGACCGTACAGCGACCGGGGTCGGCGCGGCTCTCCGTGGCGAGTTTATATACGCGTCCGAGCTAATATCCGGGTATGATCGACCGTGTGATGGTTCCCATGAACGACTCGAAGATGGCCCAAAGGGCGCTGGAGTACGCGCTCGAGGCCTTCGAAGACGCTGAAATAACCGTTCTTCACGTCGTCGGAGAATCGACGCCGATGATGGGGGATATAGCCGGCCTCGCGCTCGAAGACGATTTTCAAGCGGCCGCCGAGGAACGGGCCGACGAGGTGTTCGAGATCGCCAGAGGGATCGCAAACGAGCACGGCCGGGAACTCGATACGATCGTGGCTACCGGGCACCCGGCACGGACGATCATCAAGCGCTCGGAGGGGTTCGACACGGTCGTCGTCGGAAGCCACAGCGGCTCGATCGCCGATCGGCTGTTCGTCGGCAACGTCGCTGAAGCGGTGTTCCGCCGCGCTCCGGTGCCCGTCGTCGTCGTCCGGTGACGGCCGCAGTCGGCCTCGCGGTTTTGGCGTTACTGATAATCGACTTCGCCGTCGCCTTCGCCGACCCACGCCTCCCGGTCGGGTTCCCGGGACGCCAACGGGTCGATGTCCTTATACCACGGGACGTTCTTCAGTTGCTCTTTGTTGTACGCGAGGTCGTCCTTCGTGTCCCCGGTGAACTCGAAGTTCTGGGTCAACAGGATCGCGTCGACGGGACAGACCTCCTCACACAGCCGACAGTAGATACACTGGCCGATGTGGAGGTTGTACTGTTCGCCGTTGCGCATGTCGTCCGTGACGATCTGGATCGTGTCGTTCGGACAGACGTTCTCACACTGGCGACACCAGATGCAGCGCTCCTGTGAGAACTTGTGGACCCCCCGGAACCGCGGGGAGACGTCGGGCGTTTCCTCGGGATACTGGACGGTGAACTTCTCGCCGTCCAGGGCGTGTTTCATCGTCGT
>CAZOFL010000064.1:0-10844 GCA_964579035.1 uncultured Natronomonas sp.
TCAGCCCGTTGCCCCGCGCGCCGAGGGGGTTCATCTCGTCGGCTTCCGGAACCGATGCGTCGGGGTACTGCGGTGCGCCGAACGGACAGGCGACGCCACAGTAGTGACAGCCGATACACTTGTTCCCGGAGACGCGCACCGTCCCGTTCTCGCGGAACATGAGTGCGTCAGTCGGACAGACGTCGACGCAGGGTGCCTCCGAGCAGTTGTAACACTGCATCGGTTTTTGTTTCTCCTCGTCGGTGCCGTGTGCCATCCGGACGACGTTGATTCGGTTGCTCTCCTGTGGGAGGTCCCACGTCCGCTTGCAGGCCACCTCACAGGCCCCACAGTCGATACATGACTCCCAGTTCGGTACGACCCGCGCGGGGCCGTCCGATTGTTGTGTGCTCATTGTCTATTACCTCCGGTCCCGCGCCAGGAAGTTCTCCTGCCAGGACTGCTGTCTGTCGGACAGTTCGGGTATTTGGCTTTGCTCCGCGGGGCGAATGCTCGCGAGCGTTGTTTTGGTTTCCTGCATCTGTGTTTCCCGGTCGTAGGCCGGCGCCGTGCCGGCGTTGATCGTCTCGCCGATCACGAACGGCTCCCACTCGTCGGGAAGCTCGTCGGTCAACACTTCGCCCTCGAGGATGCCGCTCCAGTGGAAGGGCGCAAAGACGTGATCCGTCGGGACTCGTTCGGTGACGTTCGCCTGCATGATCATCTCGGCGTGGGGCGTCTCGACGGCGACCCAGTCGCCGCTTTCGAGGCCGCGTTCGGCTGCGGGTTCGGGGTGGATCTGGACGTACATCATCGGTGCTCGGTACGCCAACCCGGAGTTCAGACGGGTCTCTCCACCGGCACCGGTGTGTTCGACCTGCCGTCCGGAGGTCAGGACGAACGGATCCTCGAGGTCCTCGACGGCGCTGAGGTTGTCCTGCTGGACTTTGGCGTTGTCGAGTTCGAGCCGCCAGTTATCCTCGGTCCGCTCGTTGCAGCCGTAGCCCGCTTCGACGAGGTCCGGACGAGGCGTGACGGCCGGTTCACGGTGGACCGGATACTCGTCGGTCAAGTTCCAGGCTTTCATCCGGGCGCGGCCGCGACCCCACGGCGAGTCGGGTTGTGGATTGTTGTACTCGGCGTACTCGCTCGGGTCGACGTCGTGGCCCTCGGCAGCGAGGTCCTGTGCGGTGTCGAGAACCGATTTATCCTCGCGTTCCGCGTACTCAACCGGAATCGTCTTCTCGGCAGGGTCGCCGTCCGGCAACACTGTGTGGAAGCCGGGGTACTGCGGGACGCCCTCGATCTCACCGTCCCACCACTCGGGCTCGTAGGGGTCCCGGAGCATGTTCTGTCCGTCCGGACCCTCCGTACCCCACCGGGCACGGAAGTCCATCCCCCCCTCCGCCGGCGGCTTCGAGGCGTCGTACAGAACCGGCGTTCCGGGGTGTTCGTTGTGCCACGACGGCCACGGCATGCCGTAGTAGTCGCCGTCGAGCACGCCGTTGACTTCGTCGGTGTCGAGGTCGGCCTCACAGTGTTCGATGCCGAACAGCTCGCTGTTCTCCATGTGGGCTTTGATCCGCTCCGGCGTCTGTCCGGTGTAGCCGATGGTCCGCATCCCGAGGTTGATCTCCCGGGTGATGTCCTCGACCTCGTCGTAGTCGAAGTGCTCGCCGAATCCGAGATGCTCCGCGAACAGCTTCTGGATCTCCCAGTCCTTCTTGGCGTTGTGTCGCGGCGTGACGGCCTGGTAACGCCACTGGATCTGCCGACCGGTGTTCGTGACGCTCCCGGCTTCCTCGAAGTTGGTCGCCGCGGGCAGCATGTACACGTCCGTGTCGCCGTCGAGATCCGCGAGCTCGGAGATCTGGTTCGGGTGGATGTCGATGTTGACGACGAACTCGAGTTCCTCGAGTGCCTGTCGGACCTTCTTGTACTCGCTGAGTGAGGCGAGGCCATGGCCCCAGAAGATCGCTGCCCTGACCGGGTCGGGCTGGTAGATCTCCCACTCGTCGTCGAGAACGGCCTCGAACCATCGGGCGACGGTGAAGCCGTCTTTCTCCATCAGTTCCTGCGAATGGAACTCCTCACGAAGCTCCTCGTAGGTCACTTCGCCGGAGGTGCTGTCCGTCTCGCTCCAGACGTCCGCCCAGTGCGACCACGCCCCTTCGTCGAGACCGTAGTAGCCCGGCAGCGAACTGGCGTCGACGCCGAGGTCGGTCGCACCCTGGACGTTGTCGTGACCGCGGTAGATCGGCGTTCCGCCCGCCGACTGTGCGGCGTGTCCCAGCGTGAGGTTCAACATCGCGTAGGCGCGGGTGTTTCCGGTGCCGTTGTTGTGTTGGGTGCCACCCATCGCCCACTCGACACAGCTCACGTCGGCCTCGGCGAGCGTCTCGGCGAGTTCTTGGATCTCCGCGACCGGAGCGCCCGTGATGTCCGACACCGTTTCGAGGTCGTGTTCGGCGAGGACATCCTCGCGGAACTCCTCGAAGCCGTCGACGCGGCTCTCGATGAACTCCCGGTCGTGTGCCCCGAGGTTCTCGACGATGTGGTAGATGAGGCCGTAGACGAACGCCACATCGGTTCCGGAGCGGAACTGGTAGTTCGCGTCAGCGGCGGCCGCGGTTTCGGAGTATCGCGGCTCCGCGACGATGTGTTGGCCGCCTCGCTCCTGGGCAACCTGGAAGTGCTGCCACGCGACGGGGTGGCTCTCGATCGGGTTGTGGCCGATGATCAGGTTGACATCGACGTGGCGCATGTCGTTGTTGTTGTTCGTCATCGCGCCGACGCCCCAGGTGTTCGCGATCCCCGTCACCGTCGTCGAGTGACAGATCCGGGCCTGGTGATCGATGTTGTTCGTCCCGTACATCGACGGGAGCTTCCGCATGAGGTAGGCCGCCTCGTTCGAGTGCTTCGCTGACCCACACCAGAACGTGGCGTGCGGACCGGTCTCCTCTTTGATATCGAGGAGGCGACCCGTGATCTCCGATACGATCTCGTCCCAGTCCATCCGGACCCACTCGCCGTCCTCGAGCTTCATCGGCTCCTTCAGCCGACCTTCGGCGTTGATCGTGTGGCCGAGCGAGGAGCCTTTCGAACAGAGTCCGCCGCTGTTGATCGGGTTGTCGTCCCACGTTTCCTGACCGACGACGCTGTCGTCCTCGACGGAGAGTTGCAGACCGCACCCGACGGAACAGTGTGTACAAACGGTTTTTATGAGTTCGTCACCCGTATATGGTGGGCCATTATCACTGGCGTTTTGGTCTTCCTGCGCTTCGCCCCGCTCAAGCAGGGTCCGGCCCCCTACTGCTGCGGCGAGTGTTCCTGCGGCACCGGCTTTCAGGAAATCCCGCCGATCGAGGTCGATCATTGACCGTGACATAACCCGCCATTCCGTGGGGTTCTATATATAACTACCGGCAAAAATCGGGCCGGAGACGAACTTGTTCGGCTTTTTTGCCCGTTCATTTTACACCCTGTCAGTAATAAATCTTGATGAACCAGTCTCGGGTTTGCCGCGACCGACGCGGAAAGCTGTGGAACCGTGGCATTTAATCCCAGTAGCGTCCCAGTAACTGATAGTGCCTGTTGTAGACAACGTTCTTCGGGTCGACCTCTCCGCGGAACGCGTCCGGAGCGAGCGTATCCCCGAGGAATGGCTCGAAAAGTACATCGGCGGGAAGGGAATCGGCGCACGGTACCTCTATGAGATGGAACCGGGGACCGACCCGGAGTCCCCCGAGAACGTCCTCCTGTTCATGCTCGGGCCGTTGACGGGCTATACGCCGGGTGAGCAACGCTACGCGGCAATCACCAAATCACCGCTCACCGGCGCGTTTCTGGACTCCTACGGCGGCGGTTCCTTCCCGGGTCGGCTGGCCGGGTCGCTCGACGCCCACCTCGGCGTGCTCGTCATCGGAGAGGCGGACGGCCCCGTTGTTCTCTCCGTCAGCGGCGGCGACGCGACGATCGAACCGGCGACGGATCTCTGGGGTCTCGACGCCGAGGCGACCTGCGAACGGTTCGAAGACGCCGCCGTCGCCTGTATCGGCCCGGCCGGCGAGAGCGGCGTCCGATACGCGACGATCGCCTCCGATTCGGGTGAACACCACGCCGGCCGTGGCGGGGCCGGCACAGTGATGGGGTCGAAGAACCTGAAGGCGGTCGTCGCACACGATCCGGCCCCCGAAGGACTCGACCGGCTCAGAAAGCGGTACGGCGACAGCTTCGCCGAGAGCGACGCCGGGCAGTGGCTCGCGGCGAGCGATACGCTCGAAACGGTCGATTTCGCGAACGAGGCCGGCGTCCTCCCGACCCGCGGCTGGCAGGAACGCAGCTTCGAGGGGACCGATGGGATCGGTATCGAGCGCGCACGCGAGCGATCCACCGGCCGCGAACGCGCGGACGATCCCGTCCCGGGTGGGTTCCGCGTCGAGAGCGACGCCGGCGAGAGCGTCCCCCGCGGCGCGACCCCAATCGCGCTCGGTGCGGGGCTCGGCATCGACGATTTCGACGCCGTCGCGACGCTCGGCGCGGTCTGTGACCGACTCGCGATGGACGTCATCACGGCCGGGAACGCGGTCGCGTGGGCCGTCCGGGCGAGCGAACGGGGGTTGATCGATCGGGAACTCTCGTTCGGGGACGAAGCGATCGCCCGCAACCTCATCGAGGAGATCGCCGATCGATCGACGCCGCTCGGGGATGCACTCGCCGACGGCGTCTCCAAGGCGGCCGGGCGCTTCGGAGGCGAGGAGTTGATCCCGACTGTAAAGGGGATGGAGCTGTCGTCGTACGATCCCCGGGGGGCCGAAACGATGGCGCTCGCGTACGCGACGAGCGATCGGGGTGGCTGTCACCGGCGGGCGCGACCCGTCGAGATCGAAGCGATCACCGAGACGGGATGGACGCCGAAACAACAGGCGGCCGTCGTCGCCGAGGAGCAAAACCGCCGGGCGCTGCTTTGGAGCCTCATCGCCGACGACTTCCTCGAGGAGGTGTTTCGGGCCGACGTCGGGGCCGAGTGGCTCTCGGCGGTCGGGTACGACCGGACGGGCGAGGACCTCGCCGCCACGGGCGAGCGGATCTGGACGCTCGTTCGGCTGTTCAACCTCAGGGAGGGGTTCGGCCGCGGCGACGACGAACTTCCCGCGGCGCTGACCGATGCTTCCGGCGGCGATCAGGGCAGCGGGCTCGATCCCGACGCGTTCGGAACGCTTCTGAGCGAGTACTACGACTACCGCGGGTGGGATCGCTCCGGGCGACCGACCATGGCGTTGCTTCGCCGACTCGGGATCGTCTCGCTTCCCGTCGAGGGGTTGTCGATCGCGGACAAAACGGAGCAACAGGAGAAACCGACCGATGACTGATAGCATCGATCTCGACGAACTCGCAGTCGAGGACGAGAAAGCGGAACCGACCGGGAACTACGGCGATTGGCTGTGGCGAAACGAGGGGGCCGACGCCGGCGTCGAACCCCCCGAACCGGCGGACGACAGCGACGCTGACGAGGAGATGAGCGATCCCTCGGACACCCCGGCCCCCGGGGTTCCGACCACATCCGCGGATCCGGTCGGCGTCCCCGGAAACGCCGGCACCGGCGTCGAAAGCGAAGCCCGCGGTGGGGCCGAAGCCGACGCGTCCGGCGGGATCGAACGGGGCGGGACCGCCGAAACCCACGGCGCGAAAGAGCCCGACAAGATGACGATGGCGATGACGTATAAAGCCGCCCATTACGTCACCGATCCGGGGGTCGTGTTCGCCGACGCCGGCCAGTGGGCCGACTGGCTCGGCATCGTCGGCGAGGTCTCGACGCCGGTCATCCGGAAGTTCCAGCGCGACAACCGGATCGAACTGGATTTCTTCGGGGGGTCTGAGGCCGGACCGGAGGCGAGACTCGAAGACATCGACCGCGAATCGATGTTCTACGCCGACCGGATGGTTCTCGTCGGCACCGGCGCCGACGAGTGGATCGCCGACGAGGCGGGGTGGGAGTTCGTTTCGATCACGACGGCCGCCGAAAAGGCCGGCTGGGAACTCCGGGACGATTTATAAATAGCCCCGGTGACCGGTCACTCCTCATAGCGCGCGTCGGCCCAAATCTCGTCGGCCGTCACTGGATCGAAGAAGATCCTGATCCGGTCGGTCAGGCGCTCGCGAACCGCTGTTTTCCACTCGTCAGTGAGCCGTTCGTGGACCGACTCTACGGCCGATTCATCGGGGTCGTCGCCGTGGTCTTCGCGGGCCACGGTCCGAGCCTCCGCAAGCGTCGGCACGGACAGATGCGTTTCGCCCGGATGCGCCCCGTCGTCGTTCTCGACGAACGTCCCCGGGGAGAGGTGCAGCGGTTCGGGATCGATGTCGGGGGGGTACCGCTTGGGCCCCTCCTCGAGATACGGCTCGGCGGACGCCTCCTCCTCGAACGGCGGCTCGATCCGTAGCACGTGCGTGTTACGTCGGGACTCCTCGTCGGCGTTTCTACTGAACGTCTCGATGATGTCCCCCGGGTCGGCGACGACGGTTTCGATCCCCGCCGCCGGGTGGTCGCGGACCCCTTCGTCGGTGATGTACGTATCCCGCATACACGGCGTCTCGCCCCCGATCGGCTTACGCGTTTGGCATGTAATCCGGTTGTCGTGTGACCACAATATTCATATCACGATGGACAGTACCACGTCGTATGGCTCTCACCACTGTCGATTGTCCGTACTGCAGCACGGAGAGTTCGGTTTCGATCCCCGACGGCGCGCGGGTAAAAAAGGTCCAGCAGTCGTATCGAACCGGCGTCTGGGGCGACGCGAAGAAATCCGAAGGGAGCTGCGCCGATGGCCACCACTTCGCGATCAAATACGAGTAACTGAACCGTTTTTCGTCCGTAGCGATCACCCACCACTGATACGGTTTACCGGAAGTCGTTTCCGGCGCAACCGCCGCCCGGTCGCGGTTGCGCCGGTAAATCGTTAGAGGAAACCGTGTGAGAGTGTCTCACTAGGCGAGGCGGCTATATCCCGACCAGGTCGGACCGGCAGTCGGCGCAGTAGTCGACGATGCTTCCCTCCGCGTTCGGCGCGATGTTCTCCAGTTTATCCCCGACCCGTTTGTTGATGGCGTCCCGGGTCGCTTCGCTCGCAAACTCCCGTCCACAGCCGACACACCGCAGCATTTTCCCCTCGTACAACTGCGTCCAAGCCGGGTCGTCGCGTCCGGCGTTGTTCTCCGGAAGCAAGGACAGATCGAGACCGCTTTCCAGCGTGATCACGTCCTCGACGCAGACCTCCTCACACAACCCGCAGTTGACGCAGCGCTCGTGGTTGAAATCGAGGCCGTCACCGGTCCGTCTGAGGGCATCCGTCGGGCAGAAGTCCGAACACGTCGGAGTGAGCGTACAGCCGTCGCCGACGTCGACGATCCCGAACGTCTCGAGGCCTCGGATGCGGTCACGGCCGGGTTCGACGTGGTCGACGATCGCTCGAACGCTCTCTAGGGCCCACCCGTGGGTGTCGAACGCCGGGTTCGGGCGATCCGACCCCTCGATCCGTCCCGTCGCCTCGTGTTCGCCGGTCGGGATCGGCGAGGGATCGAGCGTCTCGACGGCGAACCGAGAGAGGGATTCGACGAACGCCCCGGGCTCGTCGGGGGTCGGCGCAAAGAACTCGACACGCTCGCCGAGGCCGAGATCCGCCGTCGCTCGATTGAGCCGGTCGACGAGCTCGGCCTTCGGGTCCGGTCCGGAGTGGAGACAGCTCCCGCCACACCCGACGATAGCGACGCCGGACGCTCCCGCCGCGAGCGCGTGTAGCGCGTGTGCCTCGCCGACGGTGTCGGTGCAGTTCACCTCGACCGGAAGGATCGGCGGGTACTCGATGTCCATCGCGCCGGCGGCGGCCAACCGCCCGTACTCCCGGAGGGCGTCGCGAGCGCGCTCCGAGCAGACGAACGCCACGATCGGCGTTTCGATCCCGGGGTCGGAGCCGCCCAACAGCCCGCTTACGAGCCCGCCGTCGTCCTCGATGGGGTCGAGAAGCGCCTCCACTTCGCGGGCGATGCGTTCGTTGCTCGGATCGTCCAACTGGACAGCTCCCGTCGGGCAGGCACTCGTGCAGGCGCCACAGTTCTGACAGCTGTCGCGGTGGAACCCGACTTCGTCGACGGCGGTCCGTTCGACCGCGCCGTGTGGGCAGGCGTCGACACAGACGTTACAGCCCGCCTCGCGGTTGTGCCCGGCGGCACAGACGTCCATCTCGAGATCGAGGAAATCGGGGCTCTCGAACCCACCGAGGAGCCGCTCGACGCTATCGACCGTCACCGCGTCGACGGGGCCGGTGTAGAAGCCGCGCTGGCCGCCGACGGTGCCGTTGTCGCCGCCCGGGTAGACGATCTGGTCGCACTCGATCGTGCGTTCGACGCCGTCCATCTCGATCGCGTCGGTCGGGCAGACGCCGATCCATTCCCCACGAGGGGCGTCGGGGTCGATGTCGACCGGCCGGCGAGTCACCATCCCGTCGGGGCCGGCGTGGACGCATTTCATACAGGAGATGCAGTCATCCGTCACCTGCGCCCGGACGGTCACTTCGAACTCACCGTAGGTGCCGTCGACGTCGACGACGCGGCCGCGTTCGATCTCGACGTCGTCGAGATCCGCGTCCGCGAGCTCCGCTCCGTCCGCAAGGAGGGTCACGTCGGCGGCACCCGAAATCGCCGCGGCGGTCTCCGGGTCGCCGACGACGACGACGTCGTAGCCGGCTTGGTGGATCGAGCTCCGCGGCATCCGCACCTCCTCGCGGCCGGCCGTGGCGGCGTTGACGACGCGGGCGGTCTTTTCGGTCGCCGCGGCCTCTTCGTGGACCCACCCGGCGCGCTCGCGCTGGTCGACGAACTCGATCTCGTCGGGGCGGATCCCCTTCGACTCGGCGACGGTCGTGAGTTTGTCCTGCATCTCCGCCTGCGGGCAAGTGATGACCAACTCGTCGAGGTCGTACTCCCCTAGGACTTGCTCGAAGGCGCCGATCTTATCCTGACACAGCAAGCTCGAACTCGCGGCGACCTCGACGTCGTCGATTCCCTCCCGGGCCTTCTCGAGGTCGATGTCACAGGTTCCACCGCACGAGCAGACGAACGCTCCGGTATCCATTGGTGGATCAATTCCCCATACGAAAGTAAAGCTGTCGCGACGGTAAGGCCCCCCGGCACTCACCCGGATTCAAACCAGCGAAGCACGGACACGGGATCGATCCGCCGTTAGCTTCGCATCTCAGTACCCGCCTCTGAGAGTTCGACCCCGACGTTCTGGCGGGTCTGTTGGTCAATCTGATCGAGGTTCCGCGCGAGCACTTCGAGGATGTCGCCCGGTTCGGGGTACACGAGGATGCGGTCGCTTGCGTCCTCGATAACCAACTGGGTGTCCCGGAGGGTCACCGTATCGCGTTCGATGCCGGCGACGACGACCGAGATGGCCTCCTTATCCGTCGACTCACCGTCCTCGACTTTGGTGATGTACACCGCATCGAGGTTGATGAACTCCTTGTACTCGCGGATCTGTTCGGCGCAGGCGACCATATCCCGGGTGATCTCCGTCTTCCGATCGTTGCCGTGTGTCCCGTCGTAGCAGTGTTGACATACCCGCAACTCCATTCGCATACCCACCATCAACGCCGGATCCTCATGACGATTTCGACGCACGGCACCAGCGGAGCGTCCGACGCGGGGTTACGGCCAGCGGCCGGACTCCCCCGATGCGGCGAGCACGCGTCGAAGGGCGACGACGTAGGCGGCAGTCCGGAAGTTCGGGAGGTCGTACTCCTCATAACAGTCGACGAGGCCGTCGAACGCCTCGACGATGTGGCGTTCGAGTTCCTCGTTGACCCGTGATTCCGGCCAGTAGAACCGCTGGCGGTTCTGTACCCACTCGAAGTACGACACCGTGACGCCCCCAGCGTTGGCGAGGATGTCGGGGGCGACGACGACGTCCCGTTCGGTCAACACGGTATCCGCCTCCGGAGTCAACGGACCGTTGGCGGCTTCGACGATCGCGTTGGCCCCGACATCGCGAGCCAGGCTGCCGTCGATGGCGTTTTCGAGGGCCGCGGGGATCAACAGATCGACGTCGAGCGTCAGCAACTCACGGTTGGTCAACTCCTGGCTCGCACCCTCGTATCCGGAGACGGATCCGGTCCGGTTCTTGAACGACTTCACCCCGTCGGCGTCGAGGCCGTCCGGGTTGTACACCCCTCCCGAGGAGTCCGAGACCGCGACGACGTTCGCGCCGAGTTCCTTCTGAAGCAGTCTGGCTGCGACGCTGCCGGCGTTACCGTACCCCTGTACCGCGACGGAAGCGCTCGAAATGTCGCGGTCGAGATACTCGAACGTCTCGCGGGCTGTGAGCATCGTCGAACGGCCGGTCGCCTCGACGCGCCCCCGCGAGCCGCCGGACTGGATCGCCTTCCCGGTGATCACGCCCGGTGCAGTCGTGTTTTCGAGCGTCTCGTAGGTGTCTTTGATCCAGTTCATCTCCCGTTGACCGGTGTTGACGTCCGGTGCGGGAATGTCGCGGTCCTCGCCGATCAGGGGCCGAAGCTCCGTCGCGAAGGCCCTCGTGATCCGCTCGAGTTCGCTCTCGGAGTGCTCCCGGGGGTCGATGACGATGCCACCCTTGCCGCCGCCGTAGGGGATGTCGACGACCGCGCATTTGTACACCATCCAGCCGGACAGGGCTTTGACCTCGTCGCGCGAGACTCCGGGATGATAGCGGATTCCACCTTTGTACGGGCCGCGGTCGCCGTTGAACTGCGATCGGTACGCCCGGAACACCCCGATCGTGCCGTCGTCGAGTTCGACCGAGAGGTTCGTCTCGAGTACCCGTTCAG
>CAZOFL010000064.1:10944-13375 GCA_964579035.1 uncultured Natronomonas sp.
CCGATCGTGCCGTCGTCGAGTTCGACCGAGAGGTTCGTCTCGAGTACCCGTTCAGGGTTTTTGAGTCGTTCGAGCACGTCCGCTCCAACGTCCATGTGCGCGGCAGCGTCGTCAATCTGCTCCTGTAAGCTTTCAAAAGGGTTGATATCCACAGACATACCGCCACAGTCGACCAGCGATCGCATAAGGGTGGCGACCGCGCGAACGGCGGGCCTCCGACCGTCACTCGGCACCGGAAGCGCGATACCGATCGACGATCGTCTCGGCCCGCGCGATCAGGGGGGCGTCGATCATCTCGTCGTCGACGCGGAACACGCCCCGTCCGTCCTGTTCGGCCGCCTCGGCGGCTTCGAGCACCTTCCTCGCCCACTCGACCTCCTCCGGGGGCGGGGTGAACGCGTCGTTTATAATGGGGACCTGCGCCGGATGAATAGCCATCTTTCCATCGTACCCCAGCCCCCGCGCGAACTCGGTGTCGGCGGCGAGGCGGTCGGCCGCCTCGATGTCCGTGACGAGCGTATCGATGGCGTCGACACCCGCCGCACCGGCGGCCAACACGACGTGTTGACGGGCGTGAGACACTTCGGTTCCCTCCTCGGTCCGCGTCGCCCCGATGTCCGCGGAGAGGTCCTCGGCGCCGAACGCGACAGCGTCGACAGGACCCGCGGCCGCGATTTCGTCGGCCGAAAGGACTCCGGCCGCGGATTCACAGAGGGCGATGATCGGCGGATCGCCGCCGTCGGACGCGATCAGGTCGTGGACCCGTTCCACGTCGTCGCGCGATTCGGCTTTCGGGACCATCACCGAATCCAGCCTCGGATCGCCGCCGGTGATCGCCTCGGCGTCGCGGGCCGCCGTCGCGAGGTCGGCGTTGAGTCTGACGCAGACCTCACACTCGGGATCGAAGGACGAATCGGAGAGTACATCGGAGACGGCCGCCCGGGCTTCGTCCTTTCGGGACGGCGCGACCGCGTCCTCGAGGTCGAAAACGATCGTATCCGCGTCGGTTTCGGCGGCCTTGTACAGCAGTTCCGGGTTGTCACCGGGTGAAAACAGCACACTCCGTCTTGCCATGTAATGACGGTTCCGGTCCGGTTTGTATCAATCCTCTGGCTCCCCGAGACAGCCGGTCCCGGTCGGAGCGTTCCAGTTTATGTCCGGAACGACTCCCCGCACCCGCACTCGCTTTCGACGTTCGGGTTCTCGACGCTGAACCCCTTGCCCTGGAGTCCGCCTTCGAAGTCGAGCACGGAGCCGTCGATGTACTTTTGGCTCGCTGGATCGACGAACACGCGAAGCCCGTGGTGTTCGGTGATCGCGTCGTCCTCTTCGGGTTCGATATCGAACCGGAGGCCATACGAGAGTCCGGCACAGCCGCCCTGTTGGACGAACAGCCGGAGTCCGGCTTCGTCGGTGTCGTACCCCTCGTTCTTGATGAGGGACAACGCCTGGTCAGCGGCCGTTTCGGTTACCCTGACCGGCTCTTCGGAGGCGGTGACGCTCTGGCTCATATTAGCCAATAATACGGCGATGTCAATAACCCTGACGCCCACCCGGGCACCGAACCGACGCCGACACCGCGGCGCACCGATCGACGCGAGACGCCTGTCGCGACACACCACGCGTGCCACAACCGTTTTATTCACTCTCGACGTACTTTGTGCCGCAATCATGAACAAACACTTCGAAGACGCCACATACTATCTGAAACGGGCCGGAGAAACCGCAAAAGCGGGAGTTTCCGAGGAACTGGAGCCGATCCAGAAACGAATCGACGATCTGATCGATCGCGAGGAAGAGGAACCGGAACCGGGACGGTTCGACGAGGTCCGGAAGGATCTCAAACAGCTCCAACAGAAAGCAGAGGGCGAGACTCGCGAGGCGATCGCCGACGCGCGAGAGCGGATCGATAGCTACCGAAGCGAACGGAAAGAGGCCTAATCGTCCCGCCGTGACGCTTGAAAAGGGTTAAGTCCGGGGCGGGGATACCTTTCGCCGCCGGGTCGGTGGTCTAGGTCGGTTATGACACCTCCTTCACACGGAGGAAGCCGGCGGTTCAAATCCGCCCCGACCCATCCTGCGACGAACGAGCGTGAGGAGCGGACGAGCTCGGCGGTTTGAACGCTGAAAGTCGCGCGCAGCGAAGCGAGCACGTCCTTCCCCGGTTCAAATCCGCCCCGATCTACTCACACCATGTACGACCGCTTGGCGGCGCGTGAGCGGTTCCGCACCCGGGATTGCTTCTGAAGCGAGCCCCCCGGGGTTTGAGTCCGTACGCGCACCGGGCAATCCTGTCCTGTACCCCGATCACGGCTCGCGAATCGGTCGAAGGAACAGTAAAACCATAGGCATAGCATACGATGCCTATCGCTGTTTAACACGAAAGTGGTGCTTCACGGTTGGGTCCACAAGCTGGCTCTATCCAACTCAG
>CAZOFL010000065.1:0-3210 GCA_964579035.1 uncultured Natronomonas sp.
CGGCCGCACCGCCCCGAGAGGGGAACGCCGCACTGTCGCCTATGACCGTCTCCCCACTCGTATTGAGCTGTCTGAACGAACACAACCGATGGTTGGAAACCGAGAAACGACTCGTTGTCACGGCGGCGGGGCGCGATACGCACCGACTGTGCGTCCCGACCGCTTGATCCGGCCGCAAAACCCCTCTCTTGTCCGAAATCGGGCAATAACAGCAGGATGTCCCGACAGAAACGTCCGGTTGTCACGGCGGCCGACCTCGCCACGTTCTCATTACTAATCCGTACACGGCGTGCAGGGGTGACGTATGATCGAGGCCGTCGAGTCCGTCGCGGAATCGTCGAATCCGGGGCCGGACGGACCGACCCAACGCGCCGAACTCACCGAGGACGACCTCTTCGACGTCCTCTCGAACCGTCGTCGCCGGTATGCCGTCCACCTGCTCGAACGCGAGGGCGACCCGATACGGCTGGGAGCGATGGCCGAACAGATCGCCGCTTGGGAGAACGGGATCGACCCCCACGCCGTCTCGTGTGCCCAGCGCAAGCGCGTCTACACCGCGCTCCAGCAGATCCACTTGCCGCAGATGGACGAGGCCGGCGTCGTCGAGTTCGACGATCGAAGCGGCGTCGTCGAACCGACGGACGCGATGGACGCGATGGACGTGTACGTGGACCTCGTCGAGGGGCGGGACGTCCCGTGGAGCGGCTACTACCTCGGCCTCTCGGCGATCGGACTCGGCGTCATGACCGCCGCCTGGGCGGGAGCGTGGCCGCTGTCGGCCCTCCCGGACATCGCGCTCGGGATTTTCATGTTCGTGACGGTGGCGATCTTCGCGCTCGGCCACCACTACTACACGGCCCGCCAGCGGCTCGGGGCGACGGAGAAGCCGCCGGAGCTCCGGTACGGATCCGTCGACACGAAGAACCCGAACGCGGGTAATCGGTGATTACACAAGACCGAACGGCCCGATCAGACGGGTATAGCGACGTATGAATCCACGTACTCTGGCCGTCTACGCGGTCGAAGTCGGGGTGTTTCTGATGGTCGTGGCCGTCCTGCTCGGCCAGTTCTACGGAACCCCGGTGTTGCTCTCGTTCGTCGAGACCGGCAGCATGGAGCCGACGCTCGACGCGGGCGACGGGTTCATCGCCGTTCCGGCACCCGTCGCCGGCCCGGTCGAAAGCGGCGACGTCGTGACGTTCGAGGCACAGAACCTCCACGGCGGCGGGCTCACGACCCACCGCGTCGTCGGGGAAACCGATCAGGGATACGTAACACGGGGTGACAACAACGTCGCGACCGATCAGGACGGCTCGGAGCCGTACGTGACCGACGGCCAGATTGCGGCGAAGGCGTTGCAAATAAACGGTGACGTGGTCGCCATTCCACACTTCGGGACCGCGATTATGGGGATCCAGAGCGGGCTCGAACGATTCCAACAGCGACTCGCGGCGACGTTCGGAACCAGCGCGTTCCTCGGAACGCAGGGGCTTTCGTATCTCCTCTTCGGCGTCGCGATACTCGTATACGCGCTGGGGCTGTTCGAGGAGCGCTCGAACCGAACCCGGGAGGAGCGCTCGTGGTCGCGGTCGCGGGCACACGTGTACGACGGCCGACGGGTCGTTCTCCTGTCGATCCTGTTTATTGCCGTCATCTCGATGGGATCGATGGCAGCGATGTCGGGGACAGAACAGGTCCGGATCGTCAGCGCGGGGTTCGACTCCGAACGACCGTCGGTGATCACGGCCGGAGAAACCGAACAATGGACCGAGACGCTGTATAACGGTGGATTGCTCCCCGTTGTTACGACTGTCGAACCCTCAAGCAGTGGGGTCGAGACGGGCCCCCCCGATCACGTACGGCTCGACCGGGGGGAGACGATGAACGTAACGATAAACGTCACAGCACCGCCGGAGACGGGCGCGTACCTCCGTTCGTACACCGAGTACAGATACTTCATGGTTCTTCCTCCGTCCGTACTCCTCGAACTCCACGCGATCCACCCCTGGCTCGCGATGAGCGCCGTGACTACCGTCATCTCGACCGGTTTCGTCGCCCCCGTGTTGGTGTTCGTCGGAACCGGGGCGGTCCGGACGCGGGAGCGACGGCGGGATTCGCCCGGCGGCCGCTGGTAGCGCGGTTGGCGGACTGTCACCGTGGAGCGCTGTCGGATCGTGCGTGGACGAATCGTCTAAGAGGCGGCCGAAAAACCGCCCTGCGACGGGTTAATACGCTACTATTTTCCGGTAGTGCCGTGTACGGTTGTGTTAACGCGGGATCGTTCCACAGGCTATGCTCTCACACAAAACTCCCTTAACCGCCGGATAAACGCTGCATACGGCCGCCTCCGACCTAATACTCTACTGTTAACTAACTACCCTTGCCAACAACCTCGGCTTAGAGGGAAGTAAGTACAATGTATTCTCTGCACGGGGGCGGTTGCTGTGGCGAGTAGCGTACGGACAACCCAGGAATCGGAGCCGAGTCCGAACGCGGAGCAATCCGGCACGGAGACCCAGCCTTCGACAGTGGGGGTTTCGGCGTGCGACTCGCTCCGGCGGGAGGACGTGTTCGCGATACTGAGCAACGAGCGACGGCGACTGGTGTTGCAGTACCTCCGGCAGCGTCCGGATGAGGGCCCCGTCGGGTTTCGGGACATCGTCGATCAGGTCGCCGCCTGGGAAAACGGGACGACGACGGATCGACTCGACTCGAGCGACAGAAAGTGCGTGTACACGGCCCTTCGTCAGACGCACCTACCGAAACTGGACAAACTCGGGGTGGTCGAGTTCGACAATCAACGGGGAGTCGTCGAACTCGACGATGCCGAGGACGTATTCCTATACATGAGATACGCCCCGGAACGGGAACTCCGCTGGAGCAAACTGTATCTGACGCTCGCGGTGCTTTGCGGAGCGGCCGCGCTTTTGATCGGGGGCGGGATCGCACCGTTCGGGGGGGTCCCGGCAGTCGTTATCGCGATCGGTATCGCCGCGGCGTTCGGGGCTGCCTCGCTCGTTCAGATGTACCAGTCGTCACGTATCGAAAAACACGAACCGAACTGAGGAGCGTCTCCGACACCACCGCCCCACCGGACGGGGCGTCCGAATTCACGGACACACAGGAGCTCCCGGATCGATGAGCCGATCCCAGACGAAACGTCGCGACCGCGCGCGAGACAGACCGTCTACTGACCGTTGGGGCCGCACT
>CAZOFL010000065.1:3310-13237 GCA_964579035.1 uncultured Natronomonas sp.
AGACCGTCTACTGACCGTTGGGGCCGCACTCAGCCTTCGGGCACACGGCGGGAAACGAAACGTCCTCGTGGTGATTGTGTATCCCGCTGCGGGATCCCTGCTTCCGGGTCTGGTGTGGTAGGGACCGCTCGGCCGCTCGCACGCCCGTTTCCATCGACGCCGACCCGACGCATCGGTCGCTCCCCGGAACGCAACCCTTAGGCGTATTCGTGGCCAACCGATCGGTATGACTGACGAAGAGCCGCGTGACCACGAGTTCTCCGAGGGGCAGGGGTTCGGAGACCCCTACGAGGGGTTCGATCTCGACCCGCCCGAACTCGACGTCGATCCCGGGATGGTCGATCCGGTCGACTCCCGTGTCGTCGCCGACACGCTCGATCGCAGACAGATCGCGAGCGAGGCGGTCGACGCCGAGGAACTGCTCGGCGTCGGCATCGAGTACATGCGGATCAAACGCTTCGAGCAGGCCACGGACGCCCTCGAGCGGGCCGCCCAGTTCGCGGACGACGACGGGATCAGGCAGGAAGCGTGGGTCAACAAGGGTGCCGCTCACGCCGAGATGGAGGAGTTCCGGGCCGCGATCGACGCCTACCGGGAGGCGCTTCGCATCGACAGCGACTCCGAACACGCCGCGAGCGCGGAGACGAATCTCGCATACGCGCTGTGGAACGCCGGACAGAGCGAACAGGCGCTCGAACACGCCGAACGCGCGGTCGAACTCGATCCCCGATTCCCGCAGGGGTGGTACAACCGCGGGTTCTTCCTGCTCGAACGGGGGCTCGCGGAGGACGCCGTCTCGTGTTTCGACAACGCGATCCGGCTCGGCTATCGAAACGCCGACGTGCTCGGGGAGAAAGCGCGGGCCTTGGAGGAACTCGGCGAGGACGAACGCGCAGAGGAACTGGCCGACGAGGCCGAGGAGTTACGCGGGGCGGCCGAGGACCGGCTCGTCGAAGACCAGGAGCGATGACCGAACTGCTCCTCCGCGAGCGATCGACCCCGGAGGGGCTTCTCGTCTCCGTCTGCGACGCCGAAGTGCTCGGGGAAACGTTCGAGAGCGGCTCGCTCTCGTTGACCGTCGACCCGGAGTTTTACGACGGGGAGGAGGCGACCGCCGAGGAAGTCGCGACGAGCCTCGCGGAGGCGTCGGTCGCGAACCTCGTCGGGGTTGAGGCGGTCGAAACGGCGATAGAGGCGGGGTTTATCGACGAGGCGAACGTCCTCGAACTCGAGGACACGCTCCACGCGCAGTACCTCCGAATATGACATCCTCCCCGTGGTGAACGACGGGGTTTCCTCCGTGGGAGTCTCGGCTATGCCGATTTGGTCCGAGAATCGGAGATTCTCCTCATCACGGAAATCCCCGATTTTCGAACGACAGCAAGACCTCCGGTCTTGCCATGCCCCTGTTCAGTCCTCGGTTCCGACAGGTCGGAACGCTCGTCTTTCACGGAAAGGGCGGGACTCTCTCGCTGTTACAGGTAGGACCGGCCGAGAGCGGATGATTCCTCATCCCTTGGTACTAAGTCTCGTGGGTCGTATGAACGGATGGAGATGTCTCTCAACCACTCCGCCAGCCCTCCCGCGACCCGACGTCAACTCGCAGCCGTCGTGCTCGCTGCCGCGCTGGTCGGGGCGGTTTTCGCCCCGATCGTCTATTCGAGCGCGAACGAGCCGAGCGGGACGGTCGCCGTCGTCGAGATCGAAGGTCCGGTTACAACCACACTTGCGGACGACGTCGAATCCGAACTGACTGACGTCCGCAGTGACGGATCGATCGAAGCGGTCGTACTGAAGATCGATACGGGCGGCGGCGCGCCGGTCGCCTCCGAGCGGATGTACAAAGCCGTCCAGCGAACGAGCGAGGAGATGCCGGTTATCGCGAGCGTACAGGAGATAAGCGCATCCGGGGGCTACTACGCGATGGCTCCCGCGGACGACATCTACGTGCTTCCGACCTCGATCGTCGGCAGCATCGGGTTGAACGCCCCGGCACCGCAGACGACGCCCCCGATCCAGGGGCCAAGCGGCCCCGACAAGGCCGGTTCGAACGAGATTCAGGGGTGGGCCCAACGGCAGACGCTCGCCGACACGTTCATCAACGCGATGATGGCAGAGCGGGGTGACGAGTTCGAGCTACCGCGCGAAGAGGTCGCGAACGCCGACGTGTATTTCGGGACTGAGGCGATCCGGAACGGGTTCGCCGACGAGATCGGACCGCTGGACGAAGCGGTCCACGAGGCCGCAACGAGAGCCGGCCTCGAGGAGTACGACGTCGAGACCCGTGAAACCGGGCTTGACGACGGCTTACCCTTTTTGATCCGGACAGACGAACAGGTCGTCGCCATCTACGCGAATGACCCCGGCTACGCCGACGTCGAGCCGATGGGCGTCGCCTACGTTCACTGGGACTCGGTTCCCCACGTCGACACGATAGAGCGGTTCTCCGGATCGCAGCTGGAAACGGAGACCGGCGGGGCCGAGCCCGAAGAGTCGGACGGCGACGCGGCCGAGCGGGCCGAAGCCGAGGGAGGTGTCGGCGCATGAGCCGCCTGTCGACGCTCGCTGTCGCCTTCGTCGCGACCCTCGGGGTGATCCTCGCGGGCGCGGCCCTCGTCGGTTTCGTGACCAGCGACGGTGCGCCTCCCGCCGAGGAGATCGAAAACGACCACTACCTCGACGAGGACCTCGTCAACGACCGCACGCCCGGCGAAGCGGACGTGACGATGTCGAGCGCCGAACCGCCCCGAACCGTGCTCATCGATCCCGGCGGCGCGGCCGCCGCGCCCCTGGGGCTGCTCGGTGGTGGGTCCGTCGTCGCCGAGCGTGACATCCGGCCGCTCGCGAACGCTCTGATCGAGAACGGCCACGAGATCCGAGTGTACACGCCCGGTGGGGCGTCGCCACAGGGGCCGCCGGGATCCCAGGAGTCGTCGGGAGAACCCGGCTTCGGGCCGGAATCGCCGCTCGGCGCGGAACTGAGCGAGGCCGACGCCTTCCTCACGTTCGGAGCCGACTACTCCGAGGCCGAACGCGACGATATCGAATCGTTCGCCGACCGCGGCGGTACGGTGGTTTCGATGGCGGACCCCGACGAGGAGTTCGGCGCGCCCGGGTCGTCGGCGCTTGACTCCCGGCTCGGGGTGTCCAACGAGCCGGGGTACGTCTACAATCTCGAGGAGAACGATCTGAACTACCAGCGGGTGTACGCCGAGCCGGCCTCGGACTCCGAGCTCACCGAGGGCGTCGACCGGGTCGTCTTCCCGACTGCCACGCCGGTCGGGGCGACCGCCGGAACCGAGGAGTTCCGGCCGATCGACGGCGCCAAGCTCTCGACGACCCGTGCGGCGACGGACAAACCGCTCGTCGTGCGGAACAACAACGTCATCAAGATCGGCAATTCCGCGTTCCTCTCGCCGGAGAACGCACAGCGGGCCGACAACGACGTGCTCATCGGCAACCTCGCCGACGTGCTGGTGACGGGTGGAAGCGGCGCCGCGATCGAGCCGCCGGCTCCCGAGCCGTCGCCGGACGGCGGACAGGCGGATGCGAACGGCGAGGGTGGCGCTCCCGACACCAACGGATCGGAGCCGGACGACTGATACGGATCGGTTGCGTCCGGTATCGACGAGCGGGGATCCGTCCCGTGCGCTCGCCGGCTCCCGATGCGACGATCCGTATCGAACCGGTTCGGTCGGGTCAACGGGCGCCGCAAGGTCCCCACCGGGGGTCGCGTTCCCGTTCTCTGACCGAAGGAGTAACCAGCCTCCAGACCCAACGATAGGTAATGAGTCAACAGGCAGAGACGCTCGATGTAGAGCGAATCCGCGAGGATTTCCCGATACTGCAGCGGGAGTTCGACGGCACGCAGCTCGTCTATCTCGACAACGCCGCGACGAGTCAGACGCCCGAACCGGTCGTCGAGTCGATCACCGACTACTACCGCAACTACAACGCAAACGTCCACCGCGGGATCCACCAGTTGAGCCAGGAGGCCTCGATCGCCTACGAGGAGGCCCACGACCGCGTCGCGGAGTTCATCGGCGCCTCGGGCGGCCGCGAGGAAGTCATCTTCACGAAAAACACCACCGAGTCGATGAATCTCGTCGCCTACGCGTGGGGGCTGAACGAACTCGGCCCCGGCGACGAGGTCGTGTTGACGGAGATGGAACACCACGCCTCACTCGTCACGTGGCAACAGATCGCAAAACGGACGGGCGCGGAGTGTAAGTACATCCCGATCACCGACGAGGGGCGACTCGACATGGGCGCCGCCCGCGAGTTGATCACCGACGACACCGAGATGGTGTCCGTCGTCCACGTCTCGAACACCCTCGGAACCATCAACCCGGTCTCGGAGTTGGCCGACATCGCCCACGACCACGACGCCTACATCTTCGTCGACGGCGCACAGTCGGTGCCGAACCGTCCCGTCGACGTCGAGGCGATCGACGCCGACTTCCTCGCCTTCTCGGGGCACAAAATGGCCGGCCCGACCGGAATCGGCGTCCTGTACGGCAAAAAGCACATTCTCCAAGGGATGGAGCCGTACCTCTACGGCGGGGAGATGATCCTCAAAGTCACCTTCGAGGACTCGAAATGGAACGAGCTCCCCTGGAAGTACGAGGCGGGCACGCCGGTGATCTGTCAGGGGATCGCCCTCGCGGAGGCCTGTGAATACCTCGACGACATCGGGATGGAGCGGATCGAACGCCACGAGGCCGAACTCGCCGCCTACGCGTACGACCGACTGAAGGAGAAAGACGACGTGGAGGTGTATGGCCCGCCGGGCGACGACCGCGGCGGCCTCGTCGCATTTAATCTCGACGCTGTCCACGCACACGACCTCTCGAGCATCCTCAACGACAGCGCGGTCGCGATCCGCGCCGGGGACCACTGCACGCAGCCGCTGCACGACGTCCTCGGGACGGCGGCATCGGCGCGGGCCTCGTTTTATATCTACAACACGAAGGCCGAAATCGACAGGCTCGTCGAGGCCGTCGACGACGCCCGGCAGCTGTTCGCCTGATCGGAGACATAAAAACCCCACCACGACCGGTGGGCTTTTGCGTTTCACGCCCCTTTCAAATAGTAACATGGGACTCGGATCGGATATGTACCGGCAGCAGATCCTCGACCACTACAAAAACCCCCGGAACTACGGGGAACTCGAGGATCCGGACTTCGAGCACGTCGGGGAGAACCCGATGTGTGGCGACACGATCAAGATGTTCGTGCGTCTGGCCGACGACGGCGACACGATCGAACACGTGAGTTTCGTCGGGGACGGCTGTGCGATCAGTCAGGCCTCGGCGAGTATGCTCTCGGGGGAGCTCTGCGGGGAGTCCCTCGAAGCCGTCGAGGCGATGGACAGAGACGACATCGTCGACATGCTCGGCGTCGAACTCAGCCCGATGCGGATCAAATGTGCGGTCCTCGCCGAAAAGGTCGCACAGGACGGCATCGCGATTTATAAGGGCGAAGCCGATATCGAGGAGACGAAAACCGAGTGACGGCGACGGTCACGGACGGTTATACCGGTTGACGCCACTGAACCGAGTCGCGGTAGCCCGATCGGCTTCGTGATCCGAGTCCGTCGGGACAACGTTTTTGTTCGATAGCCGGAAGGGAGGGCATGGAGATACTCGTCTTCGGGGCCGGGAGCCTCGGAAGCCTTCTCGGTGGCCTCCTCGCCCGGAGCCACGAGGTGACGCTCGTCGGGCGAGATCCGCACATGCGGGCGGTCAAAGAGGGTGGCCTCCGGCTCTCGGGACACATCGAGGCGACAGCCCATCCGAGTGCCCGCCTCGATCCGCCCGAATCCGCCGATCTCGCCGTCGTCTGCGTGAAATCCTTCGATACCGGGACCGCCGCCAAGGCGCTCGCCGACTGCGATATCGACGCCTGTCTCTCCGTTCAAAACGGCATGGGAAACGAGGCGATCCTCGGGGAGCGTCTGGACGCAGCGATCGTCGCCGGTACCTGCACGTACGGCGCGATCCGGACGGAACCCGGGACGGTCCGGTGTACCGGCGTCGGGGAACTCGTCGTCGGCCCGCCGGCCGGCGGGACCTCGACGGTCGCCGACCGCGTCGGATCGGCGTTCGAGGCGGCCTCGGTCGTCACGACCGTCGCCGATGACATGCCCCGGCGACTCTGGGAGAAGCTGGCGGTCAACGCCGGCATCAACGCGACGACCGCGCTCGCCCGGATCGAGAACGGGGCCGTCCTCGGTGGCGACGCCGGGTCGGTCGCGACCGCCGCCGCCCACGAGACGGCCGAACTCGCCCAGCGTGTGGGCGTCGATCTGTCCGGCCGGGCGGCCGAACGGGCGATCGAGCGGGTCGCCGACGCCACGGCGGCAAACACCTCCTCGATGCTCCAGGACGTCTCCGAGGGACGGCGGACTGAGGTCGACGCGATCAACGGCTACGTCGTCGAGCGCGCCGGCGACCACGCTGTCGACGTGCCGGTCAACAGAACCCTCGCGGGGCTCGTCCGCGCGTGGGAGGCCGGCAGAGGGCTCCGGTAGCGCTATTCGAGGTAGCCGAGCTCCCGGAGCCGCCGTCTCGTGGGCTCATCCATTTCGGGCAGCGACGGGTCGGTCCCCGGACCCCGCCCGTCGGACTCCCACGAGCCCCCGTGTCGCCGGACGAACCGATCGAGCGCGTCGCGCAACGACGTTGCGCGAGAACCGTCGGGGGAGAGGGGTTCGGCCTCCATCGCGGCCCCGTCGAGGCGGTAGGCCTCGGCGTCGAGTAGCTCGTTTTCGATGTACTTGCCGCCCGGCTGACGGACCGCGCGCATCCGGGAGTAAAACCGCGAGGCCGGATCGAGTTCGATCCCCGCGGCCGCGGCCTTCGATTCCAGTTGGGGCAACTCGACGGCCGGGCGGCCGTACTCGACGAACGCGTACTCGCCGTCGTCGATCGGCCGTCCGGAGGAGAGTAGCGACCGCCCCGGCTCGAATCGGCGGCCGCCGACTGCTGTCGCCGCGTCCGTCGCATGCGCGGTTTCGAGAACCGTATCGTACAGATCCAGCAGTTCGATCTGGCGGTCGGTCCGCCCGGGATTGAGGCGTGGATGTTTGACGAGCAGAGGGACGTTGACGAGTGGATCGTACACCGCGAACTCGTGGCCAAAGAGGCCGAACTCGCCGTGGAGTTCCCCGTGGTCAGCACAGACGATCACCGCGGTGTCGTCCCACCGGCCGGTGCGTTCGAGCCACCCGAAAAGCCGGCCGAGTTCGGCGTCCATGTGCCGTATTTCGGCGTCGTACAGCCGACGGATCGAGTCGAACTCGGCGGCGTCGACCTCACGGGCGCCCGAGTTGTACGCCTTCGAGTTCCCACAGACCGTCCCGGGGTCGACGCCCGGAGCCAGCGTCTCCCGGTGCCGCTCGGGGGGGTGGTACGGCAAGTGTGCGTCCATGAGGTTGAGAAACGCGAACCACGGGCGATCGTCGGTATCCGTGATAAACCCCGTCGTCCGGTCGACGACCGCCGGCGTGTTCGACGCCGCCCGACCGCGGGTGGCCAACCGTTCGTGGATGCGGTTCCCGAGCGCGACGAGTCGGTCGGCGAGCGGTCGGAGTCGCCCCTCTGAGGCCCGTTCCCAGAGGGTCGCTGCGACCGAGGGAGCGCCGCCGGGCAGGGCCTGAAAAAAGTTATCAGCCTCGTCGAACCCCGCCGTCAGCCGAGTGTACGGTGTGATCCAGGCGTTCGAGGAGAAACAGGCCGTCGCGTAGCCGGCCTCCGAGAGCGCAGCGGCGAGCGTGCCCGTGTCGGCCGGCAGATACGGCGACTCCTGTGTTGCGGTGTGTTCCGAGGGGTACTGCCCGGTGAACATCGATGCGTGGACGGGAAGCGTCCAGGGGGCCGGCGCGACGGCCTCGGTGTACACCCGCGCCTCGTCGGCGAACGCGTCGAGCCGCGGCGACGTGGGGCGGTCGTGGCCGTAGGTTGTCAGCCGGTCCTTCCGAACCGTATCGAGAACGACGAACAACACGTTCCGGCCGGCCTCGGCTGACATCGTGTGCCGTCTGGGTCCGGGTCCGCCTAAAGGGATGGGTCCCGTTCCGGAGAGAGATCCCCGAACCGCCGCGGTCGGCCGGGGGAGGTCACACTTATTTGCCGTTGGGCGACAACCCGTAGGTATGCTACACAACACCGGACCGCTGTTGACCGTCGATCTGGACGGATCGACGACGGCGGAGACGGACATCGAATCCGAGTCGAAACGATACATCGGGGGCAGGGGCCTCGGGACGAAACTCGTCCACGACCGGACCCCCTTCGACGCCGACCCCCTCGGCCCCGAGAACCGCCTCGTGTTCGCCACGGGGCCGATGCAGACCTCGAATATGAGTTTCACCGGCCGGATGAGCTGTACGGCCGTCTCACCGTTGACCGACGGGCTGCTCTCGTCGAACGCCGGTGGCTTCATGTCCCGAAACCTCGCCGACACGGGGTACGGCGCGATCGAGTTCACGGGAGCCGCCGGGGAACTCACCGTCGTCCACGTAACCGACGAGGGGTGTGAGTTCGAACCCGTCCCGGGGCTCGAAGGGGCGACCGTCCCGGAGACGGCCGCCTATCTGGAGGAGGAACACGGCATCGAGAGCGACCGGACCGCGATAATCGGCCCCGGCGGCGAGAACGAGGTCCGGTTCGCCTCGATCATGACGACCGAGGAGCGCGCGTTCGGCCGGGGCGGGCTCGGCGCGGTCATGGGGTCGAAGAACCTCAAGGCGCTCACCGTCGGCGGCGACTCCCGTCCCGAGGTCGACGTGCCGGCGACCGCCGCGGAGATCCACCGCGAGGCCGCGACCGACGACCACATCATGAAGCGACAGGGGACGGTCTCCGTGCTGGAACTGGCAAACGAGATGGACGGACTCCCGTCGTACTACTTTTCGGAGCAGTCCTTCGATGGGGCCGACGGGATCAACGGCGACGCCGTCGAAGAAAAAAAGTACAAGAAGGGAACCTGTTCGGCGTGTGCGTTCGCCTGCAAGCTCCCGACGAGGGACGAGGCACGCGGCGTGGAGACGGAAGGCCCCGAGTTCGAGGTCGTGATGGCGTTCGGTTCGAACAGCGGCGTCGACGACATCGTCGACGTGATGATCTCGAACGAGCTCTGTGACCGGTACGGTCTCGACGCGATCTCGACGGGTAACACGATCGCGGCGTATCTCGAAAGCGAGGCCGCGTTCGGCGACACCGGGTTGATTCACGAATTGGTCGGGAAGATCGCCCGCCGGGAGGGAGTCGGCGACACCCTCGCGGAAGGGATCGATCGTGCACACGACGAGTTGGGCGTCGGCAACTGGTCGGTAAAGGGGATGGATTTCGCCGCCCACGAGGGACGCATTCTGCACGGGCAGGCGCTATCGTATGCGGTTGCGAACCGCGGGGCCGACCACATGTACGCGACGTTTTATTCCGTCGAGTACCCCCTCGTCGCCGCCGAGGACGCGATGGAGCCGAGCGGTATGGACGGCAAGGCCGACCGGCTCGTCGACCGCGAGAACCTGATGGCGCTGAACGACAGCGGGATCGTCTGTAAGTTCTCCCGCGATTACATGACGCCCGAACGCTACGAGACGCTGTTCGGGGCCGACTTCGAGGAGCTCATGGCGGTCGGCGCGCGGACCGTCACGCTCGAACGACACTTCAACAACCGGCGCGGCTTCGATCGCGCGGACGATACCCTCCCCTACGAGATCCCGGAACTCGATCGGGGAATCGAGGAGTACTACGAGGCCCGCGGCTGGGAGAACGGCGTCGTTCCGGCGGAAGCGTTACCGGGCGATACGGCGGTCGAATCGTCGGCGGACTGAGGAAGCTATTTACATACCCGAACGGAACCGAGCTGTCAGTTAATTACGGAGAATAGAGGAGAAAGCCTCGCGCTTCAGCGCGGGGA
>CAZOFL010000066.1:0-13173 GCA_964579035.1 uncultured Natronomonas sp.
CTGCGTGCGGCCCACGACGACGGCGACGCGGCGGCCGGCCTCAACGTCTTCACCGGCGACGTGGTCGACACCTTCGAAGCCGGTGTCGTCGAGCCGGCCCACGCGAAACAGCAGGCGCTCTCCTCGGCCACCGAGGCCGCGAATCTCGTCCTGAAGATCGACGACATCATCGCGGCGGGCGACCTCTCGACGGAAGGTGAGGAGCCCGAAGGCGGTGCCGGCGGTCCCGGCGGTGCCCCCGGCGGCATGGGCGGCATGGGCGGCGGCATGGGCGGCATGATGTAACGGCCGGGGACGACGCCACACCCCGACCGACCGGACCGGTCCGACCGCATCGGAGACGACCTTTTTTGTACCCGACCGCACGTACCCCTCAGCAATGACCCTCTCGGAGGAAGCGAAATCCCGTCTCGCGGACATCGTTACGCTGCAGCCGACGAAGAACGGCGAGCTTCAGGATCGGTGGGGGCTCGAAAGCGGCAGCGACGTTCACGGGTACCTCGAGTCGGAACTCAAGGAGTACTACTACCGCGACGAGAACAGCCTGATCCGGGCGACCCCCGAGGCGGCTGAGCTCGTCGGGATCGAGACCGACGACGACATCGTTCGGGTCCCGCGGCTGCAGGCGGAGATTATCGGCACGCTCGCCGGGCCCGAGGAAGATCCACAGAGCGTCGTGTCGGTGCTACACGCCCTCGAGGACGGCGGCGTGTCGACGGATGTCGACGCCGTTCGATCCGGGCTCCGGAGCCTCGCCGACAAGGGGATCGTCGAGGTCGTCCGAAGGACAGTGCCGACGTTCAGGCTTGCTGTCGGGCGTGATTCGATCGAGGTCGAAGTGCTCGACGCCCCGGCCGACGCCTAACGCCGACGGCTCCGCTTTCGGTCGAGGAGCCGTTTGGCCGCCGTCCCCGGCCCGCCGGCGATCGGCCACCCCCTCGCGCGCCAGGCCGGTGGTTCGGGTTCGAAGGACGGACACGATCCCGAACACTCCGCTGCCGTCTGTTCGCGTTCCTTCGCCGCACACCACGGAAACGGCCCGTCTGGATCACGCAACTCGAACCACCGACAGTCCGGACGCATCGTCCCCGCGTAGGAGCGCCACCCGCGCTCGTAAGCCCGCTCGGCGATTTCGAGGCGTTTTTCGCGCTTCCACTCCGCGTCGGCGTACTCGAAGCGGGCGGCCGAGGCGTCGGCCGGCCCGCCGCCTGGCCGCTCGAGGATTCGGGTACCTGCAACGGAGGCATCGAGCGTTCGTGGCTGCCAGACCGGCTCACAGCGCCACGACCCGCCGCTCCCGGAAACCGCCAGTATCCCGACCTCGACGGGCATCGCCTCGAGGAGCGCGGGTTCGATATCCCCGTCCGGCGTCGCCGTCGCGAGCCAGACCTCGTCCGCGAGGCCGAGTGCGACGTCGTGTTCGAGTTGGTCGCCGAGCCGTCTGGCCGCCGCGGCGTCCAGGTCCGGTTTGTTCTCGATAGCGACGATTCGGTCGACCCATTTTGGGTAGCGATACCGCCGCCTGATCTCGATCCGGTTTCCGTCCCGGCGTGTTTCGATGAACCCCCGGTCGTCGGCCCGGTGGATCGCCTCGCGGACGTACCGCCACGGATAGCCCGGATCGGGGAGACACTCGCGGTAGTACGCCCACGACGACGGGGCGTTGCGGGCGAGAAACAACAGGTCCGAATCGAGCCGGGCCTCTCCGAACGGGTTTCGGGCGGCGAGGCCCGGATCGCTCGTCTCGATAACGATCGTGTCCCACCGCCGCCGCTTCGTCCCGAGTTGTCGGGCGACGAGGGCGGTCGCTCCGTCCCGGTCGCCGGGCGGCCAGTTTCGCTCCGCCCACGCGCAGACGCGCAACTCGAAGCCGAACTCCTTCACGACCCCCACTCGGAGGGCTCGGAACCTAAGCGGTTCGCTTGTTTCGGAACGGATCGAGGTGAAACGGAAGAGACGGGAGTGAACGCGTCGGGCACCGGGCGGACCCGACGCGGGCGGACGGGTAATGTGGGCGTCGGAGCGTTGTGCCGTCACGACGAGAAAAGCGCCGTTTGGGCATCTGTACGTACTCGTCGTTAACTTATAAACCCTCGTGTCGCGGACGATGGGCTCATCGGCGGTCCTCGAGCGCCGGGAACTCCTCGCGGACCGCCGAGACGCGCTCCGGGGGACAGTCAGCGTGAACGATCGTCGGCGGTTCGTCGGAGGCTGCGATCGGGGTACCCCACGGATCGTACACCGCCGAACGCCCGACGAGGCTCGCGTCATCGAAGCTTCCGGAGCCGTTGACCGCGCCGACATACAGCAGGTTCTCGAGGGCGCGCGCCCGCGGGAGCAGTTTCCAGTGCTCGACGCGAGGGTAGGGCCACGCGCTCGGCACTAACACCATCGTCGCGCCCGCATCGAGAAGCCGGCGGTACAGTTCCGGAAACCGGAGGTCATAGCACGTCGTGACCGCGACCGTGTGTCCACACAGTTCGGCCGTCGGGGCCGATTCTCCCGGGACGAGCAGTTCGGCTTCCGCCGAGTCGTAGCCGAACAGATGGTGTTTCCGGTACGTCAGTCGGCGGTCGCCGTCGCCGTCGAACAGGACGGCGGTGTTCGCAAACCCCTCGGACGCGGGGACGGACTCGCCCGCCGCGGCCGAGGCCGCGAGGTCCTCGACGACGGTTCCGGCCAACACTGCGACGCCGTGGTCGTCGGCCGCCGCCCGGATCGCGCGGTGGGTCTCCCCGCCGATCGGCTGTGCGTAGCGTGCGTACGTGTCGAACGCGAAGTAGCCGACGTCGAAGATCTCCGGCAACGCGACGCAGTCGGCCCCGTCGGCGGCGGCCGACGCGATCGCCTCGCGGGCACGCCGAACGTTGCCGTCCACGTCCGCGGGTTCGATCTCGAGTTGTGCGAGCGCGAGCCTCATACGCCGAGTTCCTCGCGGACGGCGGCCTCGAGACTCGCCAGTTCGTCGTCGAGTTTCCGTTTGAAGTAGGTCTCGACCCCTGGGAGCCGCCCTTCGACCCGGAAGCGGTTCGTGACGCGGGTCCCGGTGTCGGTCGGCTCCAGAACGTGTTCGCCCTCGACGTTCATGGCCTTCGAGCGACCGATGAACCGGACGTAGCTCGGCTCGTCGATCTCGATGTCCTCCGTCTCGACCCGAACCGTCCGGCTGAGCCGCGGGATCGGGAGCGAAACGTGCCAGACGGCGGTCCTGTCCCCGGTCGTCTCGAAGTCGGTCACGACGCTTATCGGACGAGCCCGCTTTTCGGGATCGGAGATGACGCTCCACACCGCCTCCGGGGAGGCGGGGATCTCGAACACGCGCTCGATGCGGGCGGTCATACGTGGGGATCGGGAGGGACGATTATAAGGGCAGCCGTTCGCGAACGTACCGCCGCGTTCGCATGCCGATTCTGATAAGCGGCCGTATCAGAGGCCCTCCAGTGATCTGAGTCGCTGCTCGACCGCCGGCGGTGCCGCGCTCGGGCCGTCGGAGACCCGGTGGTCGGGGACGACGAGCGGAACGGGGTTTTCGTCCAGCGCCGTCCTGATCAACATCCCGTCGTCCTCGGATTCGGGATCCAGCTCCGGCGTCATCCGTGCGAGCGCCTGGACGGTCACGTTCTCGCCGTAGGGGACCGTCCGAAGCGTTTCCAACACCGTTCGGTGGTCGGTCGGCATCGTCATCGCCACGTCGACGTCGTCGAAATCGTCCGCCGTTCCCTGAAGATACGTTTCGATCCGGTCCAAAAGCGGATGTTCGGTGTCCGCACCGTCTTCGGGAGTCTCAGGAAATGAAACCGAGAGGACTCGCTCGCTCGCGACGCCGAGTTGTACGTACCGCTCGAGGTACGGCGACTGTCGGGCGTAGATCCCGCCGTGTTCCGTGTCCATGTGGTCGCTTCGGGCCGGGGTGATTTGAAGATGTGTGGCCGTTCATCGGGGACGACAACCCCTATGGGAGCCGGGGCGCAACTCCGGGTATGGACCTACGCGACCGTCCCCGACGGCTCCGGACAGACGGCGTCAGACCGCTCGTCGCCGAAACGAGCCTCTCGACGACCGACCTCGTCGCGCCGGTGTTCGTCGACGCGACGACCGACGAGCGAGTCGCGATCGAATCGATGCCGGGACAGGAACGAGTTCCCATCGAGGAGAGCGTCGCCCGCGTCGAGGAGATCGCCGAGGCGGGGGTCGAGGCGATCATCGTGTTCGGCATCCCGGAATCAAAGGATAGGTCGGGCACGCGCGCGTGGGCGAATGACGGCGTCGTCCAGCGGGCCGTTCGCCGGATTAGCGCCGAAACCGACGCCTACGTCATCACGGACGTCTGTCTGTGTGAGTACACGGATCACGGCCACTGTGGCGTCTTGGAGGAGGGTGCCGACTCCGACCCGCGGCTGACGGTCGACAACGACGCGACGCTCGACTCCCTGGCTCGGATCGCGGCCTCACACGCCGAGGCGGGGGCGGACATGATCGCGCCCTCCGGGATGATCGACGGGATGGTGGGTCGGATCCGGAGCGCCCTCGACCGGGAGGGCTACGAGAACCTGCCGATCATGTCCTACGCCGCGAAATACGAGTCGGCGTTCTACGGCCCGTTCCGGGACGCCGCCGACGGAGCCCCGGCGTTCGGCGACCGCCGTCACTACCAGATGGACCCCGCGAACGCGCGCGAGGCGCGTCGGGAGATCGCCCTCGACGCCGAGGAGGGCGCGGACGTGTTGATGGTCAAACCCGCTCTCCCGTATCTCGACATCGTCGCCGAACTCCGGCGGGAGTACGACCACCCCGTCGCGGCATACAACGTCTCCGGCGAGTACGCGATGTTGCACGCCGCCGCCGACCGCGGGTGGCTTTCGCTCCCCGAGGTCGCCCACGAGTCGCTGCTGTCGATCAAGCGGGCCGGCGCGGATCTCATCATCACGTACTTCGCCGAGGATCTCGCGCGGCGTCTGTAGGCGCGCGCAAGCCGAACCGGCCCCGATCCGACCAGTCACGACGGGTTGGGGGCGTACGAACGTTCAGAAACCGACCCCGAACGGCACCGAATTCCTGACGCAAGACGACCTTATATTACTATTATTATCACCAATAGCTGACGCTCGTCCACAAAAGTAGTAATAATTCGTTCAATGCAAACTCAAACATTTATGTAGGAAGCTTTCATGAGGCTATGACGTAATGCGAAACACAAACGTAGTAGAAAAAAGCGAAAGTATGGACGTGTATTGGAATATGTGCCGTAACAGTTTGGGAGTGGAGCGATGATCGAAGCGACATTACTTCAGATCGAGGGTGCCGAAGCGGTCGAGACGGCGCTCAACTACTCGTGGATCCTGACAGTCACGTTCCTCATCTTCTTCATGCACGCAGGGTTCGCGATGCTGGAGGCGGGACAGGTGCGTGCGAAGAACGTCGCAAACCAGTTGACGAAGAACATGCTAACGTGGAGTGTCGGTGTCGTCGTGTTCTTCCTCATCGGGATGGGGATCGCAAACCTCGTCGGGATCGTCACCGGCGGCGGTTCGATGGACGGGTGGGCGCTATCGATGTTCGGTGACGGCGGCGCATCGACGCTCGGATGGGCCGACTGGCTTTACAGCGCTGTCTTCGCGATGACGATGGCGACGATCGTTTCCGGAGCAGTCGCCGGGCGGGCGAAGCTCCGTGCCTACGTCGCGTACACCTTCATGGTCGCCGCGGTCATCTACCCCGTCGTTTCCGGGCTCTACTGGTACGGCGGCTTCCTCGGTGATCTCGGGTTCCACGACTTCGCCGGCGGCATGATCGTCCACGGGGTCGGTGGCATCGCCGGGCTCGTTGCCGCGTACATGCTCGGTTCCCGGATCGGGCGTTTCAACGACGACGGATCGGTGAACGTCATGCCGGGACATTCGATGACGTTTGCGGTGCTTGGGACGTTAATGCTTTGTTTCGGCTGGTACGGATTCAACGTTGGCACGGCCGCCACAGCGATCTCGGTCGACGGGGGCCAGTTGATGCTCGGCGGCGACGGCGGCAGCTGGATCGCCGGCCGCGTAGCGATGGCGACGACGCTCGGCATGGCGATGGGTGCGATCGGCGCGGGGGCCGTTTCGTTGATAAAAAGCGGCAAGGTCGATACGCTGTACGTCGCAAACGGCATGCTTGCCGGGCTCGTCGGCGTGACGGGGACTGCGGACGTGTTGACACCGATGGGCGGCATCATGCTCGGACTTATCGCCGGGGCACAGCTTCCGATCGTCTTCGAGTTCGTCGAAAAGCGCCTGAAGATCGACGACGTCTGTGCGGTCTTCCCGGTCCACGGGAGCGCAGGAGCGCTCGGGATCATTCTCTTCCCGCTTTGGTCGACTGGCGGAACACCCATCGGCGCAGCGATCATCCCCGGAGGCATCCTCTCCATCGAGGCGTCGATGTTCGTGCCACAGATAATCGGTACTGCAGTTATCAGCATCTGGACGATCGTCGCGACGGCGGCCGTCTGGGGCGCGTTCAAAGCGATCGGGCAGGCCAGGGTCTCCCCGGATCACGAACGCGACGGCCTCGACATCTCCGAGCACGGGACAGACACCTACCCCGAGTTCGGTGGCCGTGACACGATTGCGACCGACGGCGGTGCCGTTATGAATATCGACGACGACGAGCCCGAGATCCGCACCGATGGCGGCACGGACCCGAACGACATCAAGATGGTTATGGCGTTCATCCGCCCCGATAAGCTCTCCGACGTCAAGAAGGGACTCGCCGAGGTCGGTGCCCCCTCGTTGACCGTCACGAACGTCTCCGGCCGCGGCTCCCAGCCGGCAAAGACCGGCCAGTGGCGCGGCGAGGAGTACAGCGTCGACCTCCACCAGAAGGTCAAAATCGAGTGCGTCGTCAACGACATCCCCGCGAAGGACGTCGCCGAGGCGATAAGCGAAGCCGGCAAGACCGGCGAACCCGGCGACGGCAAGGTCTTTATCCTCCCGGTCGAGGAAGCCTACCAGATCCGGACCGGCGAGGTCGGACCCGACGCCGTCTGATCGTGTCAGTGACCGAGCGACTCGACGAGCGACTCGTGGCGGCGCTTTGCCGGGACGGACGGGCCGACATCCGCGATATCGCCGCGGAGACGGATTCGGTTCCCACAACGGTACAAAAGCGCCTGCAAGCACTCGAGGAACGCGGCGTCATCGACGGCTACACCGCCCGGATCGACTACGGGCAACTCGGCTACGGGACGGTCATCTTCCGTCTCGGGGTCGACCTCGAGTCGGTCGACGACGTGGTCGCCCGACTCAGCGACCGTACGGCGTTCATCACGGTGTATCACACGAGCGGGGCCGAGAACGTCTTCGCGATCGGGAAGTTCGGCAGCGAGGCCGCGATCGCGGGCTGTCTTCGGGAGCTGCACGACGACGACGATATCCGGCGGATCGAGACGAACACGGTCGTGTCGGTTCGACGCGAGAACTGCTGTCCGATCCCCGAACCCTGACCGTCGGGGCTGTTTTTTTATAGCGATCAAAAAAATCGACCCCGGTTGGGGGTCCACGGAGGAACCGACGGGTGCCAGCCGTTTCGGTTCGTGTTTGACAGCACTGTGCTGGTCGCCGCGCCGACCGCGGCACGCTACCGTACGTAGTTGAGCAGCATTACCGGGGGGAATGAAGCAATAATCGCACCCGACCGCGATATTCTTCTGTTTTTGTCAGGATTATGGCCCACAATTCACATATTCATCCAGAAGCATCGGAGCAGGTGTCAGCCGGATCGCCCGGGGAGTGATCCCGGTATCCTCCCCACGCCCCAGCGTCGAGGGGCCCTCACGCTTCCGTAACCCTTTGAGGGTGCGACGAGAACATTATGACATGAATCACGACGCTTCCCGCTCGCTGTACGACCGAGCGCTGTCGGTCATGCCCGGCGGTGTGAACTCCTCGGTTCGGGCCGCGCCACAGCCGTATCCGGTCTTCGTCGAGCGCGGCGACGGAGGCCACGTCGTCGACGCGGACGGCAACCGCTACATCGACTGGATCTGTGGGCTCGGACCGCTGTTGTTGGGTCACGACACCCCCGACGAGGTGCAGTCGGCGATCCAATCGCGGGCCGCCGAGGGCCCGATGTACGGGATGCCGACCGGGATCGAGGTCGAACACGCGGAGTTCGTCTGCAGACACGTCCCGAGCGTCGAGATGATCCGGTTCGTCAACAGCGGCACCGAGGCGACGGTGTCGGCCTGCCGGCTGGCGCGTGCGATCACCGGGCGCAACAAGATCCTCATCATGCAGGGCGGCTACCACGGCGCACAGGAATCGACGCTCGTCGAGGGCGACGCCGACCAGCGGCGACCCTCTACCGACGGGATCCCCCAGGCGTTCGCCGAGCACACGATCCCGGTCCCGTTCAACGACGAGGCGGCGGCCCGCGGGGCCTTCGAGCGACACGGGGACGACATCGCGGCCGTCCTCGTCGAACCCGTCCAGGCGAACATGGGGATCGTCTACCCGGTCGAGGGCTACCACGAACGCCTTCGGAGCCTCTGTGACGAGTACGGCTCGCTTTTGATCTTCGACGAAGTCATCACCGGATTCCGGGTCGGCGGGCTCGGCTGCGCACAGGGAGCGTTCGGGATCGACCCCGATCTCACGACGTTCGGCAAAATAATCGGCGGCGGGTTTCCCGTCGGCGCGATCGGCGGCAAGACGGAGTACGTCGAGCAGTTCACCCCCTCGGGCGACGTGTTCCAGGCGGGCACCTTCTCCGGGCACCCGGTGACGATGGCGGCCGGCCTCGAGACGCTGAAATACTGCGCCGAGAACGATGTTTACGAGCACGTCAACGGACTCGCCCGGGCGCTTCGTGAAGGGCTCTCCGACCTCGTCGCCGATCACGCCCCCGAGTACACCGTCGTCGGGTCCGACTCGCTTTTCAAGCTCGTCTTCACCCGCGCCGACGGCGACGGCCAGGGGGCGTCCTGTCGGAACGGCTGCAGGCAGGACCCCTCGTGTGGCCGCTACGACGCCTGTCCGAAGCGGGGGACTGACGTACGACGCGCCGAGACCGACCGGTACGCCCGGCTGTTCCGCCCCGCGATGCGCGAACGGGGCGTACTCGTCTCACAGAACCAGTTCGAGGCGAACTTCGTCTCCTATGGCCACACGGAGGCAGACGTCGAGGAAACCCTCGAAGCCTACAAGGAAGCGTTGTAGGGCGTCAGTCGGCGGGTTTCAAGCGCCGTACGTTTTTTCCAGGTACGCGACGATGTCGTCGGATTCGGCCATCCCGTCGACGCCGTGGTCCTCGTCGACGATGACCGGCACGCCGGTCTGACCGCTGACCTCTTCGACTTCCGTTCGCTCGTCGTGCGACCGCGGCACCTCGATGCTGTCGTACTCCACGCCGAGTTCGTTCAGTTTATCGATGACTTTCGTGCAGTACGGGCAGCCGGGCAGTTCATACAGAGTGATGGTTGCCATCACCAACGTCTACGTGTGGCCACCTAAAGAGCGCGGCGGTGTCGTGTCCGCTCGGCGTCAATCCGCGGCCACGGGTCGCTCGCTCGCCGCGGTCGGTTCGGCGACCGGCGGGTGCACCGCGTTGAGCGCTCCCGTCGAGGGAGCCTTGACCACGGTGACGGCGTTATCTTCGCGCTCGATCCGGACCGCGCCGCCGAAGCGGTCGCGGTCGTCGAACGCCCAGACGCCCCCGTGCGAGGCGGTGTCTCGGGGCTGGCCGTCCCAGTGTTCGACGACGCGTTCGTACCCCTCGTGGAACGCAGTCGCGTTCGCCGCGTCGTTGAACGTCACGTTCCAGACGTAGGCCGTGTCCCCCGCTCGCTCGTAGGCGTGGAGGCGGTCGCCGTACCACCCCTCGGTGTGGGGTACGTCGTAGGTGTAGGGTCTGTCGGCGTCGAGACCGTCGGAGCCGGCGTTCCGAAAGTCGCTGCGGTCGATAACGCCGGGGGAATCACCGGCGTAGGCGGTGTAGGCGAACATCGATGCCAGTCCCGCCTGTCCGACCGTCGCGGCGTCGGAGCCGTCTTCGACGGTGATTCGATCCCAGTCGCCGCGGGTTCGATCACGAACGACCGCGTCGCCGTAGGCGTCGCTATCGTAGGTTTCCGGGGCGATTATTTCCGCGCTCGCGGTCGGGTAGTCGTCGTACATCGCATCGACCGCGCCCCAGTCGCCGCCGTCGCGGTGGTGCTCGACGAACGTCGGCCCCTCAGCGTACGGGAAGAAGTTGAGAAAGTAGACGCCCCAGTGGAAATCCGGCGGGAGCGTGCTGCTGGAGTCCGACCCCGTGTCGACGCACTGCCACTCGCCCGTCTCGCAGTTGCGCTCGTAGGCGCGCTCGATGACGACGGCGTCGCCCTCGATCAGCCCGTTTCCGGCGTTGATCGAGTCGAGCGTCGACGCCCCGGAGAGGTCGAGACCCAGCCGCTGGTCCTGGAGCGCGTGCAACAGTTCGTGAGCGAGCGTCACCTCGTCGTCGAGGGTCGGCGGGTCGTTCGCGCTGACGATGACGATGCGTTCGGCGCTCGGCTGGTAGAAGCCGAGGACCGTGCCGCCGCGGTTGCTCCGTCTGACGTCGACGACGTCCTCGTCCGGCCCGAGCAAAAACAGCGCCTCGTGTTGGGCGTTATCGAGCGCCCGCTGGTCGTCCGGCGGAGCGCTCCAGACATCATCGAACTCATCGCGGAAGGCATCGCGGGTGATGATGTCGATGTCGATATCGCTCTCGAATCGGAGCCCACGGAGCAGTTGGACGCGCGCCATCGCCCGCGAAAAGACGGCTTCGGTCTCGGCCTCGGTCAACCCGTCGCTGGCGTCGATATCGAACGTCTCGTCGTACCAGTAGCCGTTGTAGTAGCCGAGGTGATCGTCCGTCGGTGGCTCGGAGCCGCCGGGCGCGTCGGGCTGGTAGCCGACCGCACAGCCGGCGAGCATCAGGACGACCACGAGCGCGACAGCGGCCAGCAGCCGGCGAGTCATTGGGCACAGTCAGGACCGAAGCGACAAAAACCCGCCGCGAACGATCTCACTGAATCTCGTATCTGACGACGGCATCCTTCCCGCAGGTCGGACACTCGTCGAGTTCGGATTCGAGCGTCGTCCCGCAGTGTCGGCACTCGTAGACGGCGGTTTCGGCCCCGAGAACGCCGCGAACGCGTGTGAGCAGTGTCATAGTGTGAATCCAGGTGACGGCCTCCGAAAGGTGGCCGTCGGACGGCGAATCGCCGATCCCGTCCCGTCGTTCGTCGGGGGGATGTATAATACATCCAGACGTTTCAACCGCCACCGGGCGGACGGTTTGTGCACGTCCGTGAATAGGTTGGGATCCGCGCTACGGACTCGTCCCGAAGACGTGTTCGAGCCAATCGAACGCCCGATCGCGGAGCCGATGTTCGGCGGGCGCGGAGAACCGGTGGCCCTCCCCGGCGTATTTCAGGAGGGCGACGTCGGTGTCGAGCGCCGCCGCGGCCTCGAAGCTGTGGGCGATCGGAACCGAGCTGTCCTCGCCGCCGTGGGCGATCAGTGTCGGAACCGAAAGCGTCGCCGTCACGTCGTCGAACCGGTAGGTGTCGAGATCCTCGAAGAACCGCGGATCGATCGCGCGACCGTCGTCGTATCGGAGCGTCCCCTCCGCCTCGACCGTACGGCGGTACGGATCGAACGCACGCCGGTATGTGACCGGCGAGCGGGCGACGACCGCGGCCGGATCGACCCGATCGTGGCCGGCCGTCGCGTGGAAGGCGACCAGCGCGCCGAAACTGGAGCCAAAAAGCGCGTACGAGGACGGATCGAAGCGGTCGAGGACCGCCACCAGATCCTCGATCCGCGAGGTGAGCGTCGCGTCGACGAACGCGCCGTCGGACTCGCCGCAGCCCCTGAAGTCGAACCGGACGGCGTTGTACCCCTCCGCGACGGCGCGTTCGGCGCGGGCCTCGTAGCTCCCCGTCTTGTCGCTGAGAAAGCCGTGACAGAAGACCAGCCACCGGTCGGTGTCCGCCGCGTGATGGACTGCGGCGACCGTCTCACCGTCTACCGATACTGCGTGTTCGGTCCCCATTGGCGACGGTTCGGTCCCGGCGGTCGTATGTGTTGGCCTTTCGGGCCGAGACGCTCTATCCGTCCGGACGGGAAACACGGGCGTGAACTATCACCACATCGATACGGCGGCACTCGAACAGCGGGACGACCGCCCGACCGACGTCCGCTCGATCAGCGCGGCGGCGGGCCTCGACTACGACGGCGCGCCGTTCGGTCTCCGACTCTACGAGGCCGATCCGGGCGGGAAGCTCCCGTTTCAGTACCACTGCCACGACGAACAGACAGAACTGTTCTACGTCCTCGGAGGTGAGCTACGCGTCGAGACGCCGGAGGGCGAGTTCGTCGTCGGGACCGACAAGGCGTTCGTGGCCGAGCCCGGAAACCCCCATCTCGCGTCCAACCCCGAGGGCGCGGAACGGCCGGTTCGGGGTCTGGCGCTCGGCGCACCGACGGTGGACGACGCCCGGCCGTACGAACCCGAAGAGTGATACGGACCGCTGTGGTTACCGCCGGGACGCTCCCGCGCGGCCGCGATCACCCGTTGCGGACCACGAGTACCGGATGCGAGGAGTCGACGACGATCGGGTCGCCGCCGCGTGCCGCGAAGCGGTTCGCAATCGACCAGACGATGTCGACCGGCTGACGATTGTTGTCGGCAACGACAGATTGCATCCTCCGTGGCCCGGAGTACGGCTACGTACGAGACTGACGACGCCCGCCACGGCGGGGACGAAGCGGATACGAAACACACCGGCGACACGGCCGAGGAAGCCGCCCGGCAGGCCGCTACCGCTGTCGGCCTTGGCGGTACTGCCCTCGGTTCCCGGGGCGGTCCAGTCGGCGCTGTCGTTGACGGCGTGGTCGGCGGAACGACGGGATGGGTCACCGGCTACGAAATAAAAAGGCCGAGGGGCAGTCTACCGGGATCGAGGACACAGCGTCGGCCCCGGATAGGGGTTCGGACAGCGAGGACCTCCACGGCGAGCACGACGGGTGAGACGACGGACCGATAGCTCTCGATACGGGCGAGGGAGGCGACGATCGCGATGCTGAAGACGCCGACGGAAACGACGCCGATCACGGCTGGACAGCGCACGGCGAATAGCTGTCCCCTGGGGAACTTACTTATTAATAG
>CAZOFL010000067.1:0-13016 GCA_964579035.1 uncultured Natronomonas sp.
CCGATGCGGGCCATTGATGACAGAAAAGCTACCCTAGGGATAACAGAGTCGTCACGCGCAAGAGCACATATCGACCGCGTGGCTTGCTACCTCGATGTCGGTTCCCTCCATCCTGCCCGTGCAGAAGCGGGCAAGGGTGAGGTTGTTCGCCTATTAAAGGAGGTCGTGAGCTGGGTTTAGACCGTCGTGAGACAGGTCGGCTGCTATCTACTGGGTGTGTTTGACGCTTGACAGGAACGACCGTATAGTACGAGAGGAACTACGGTTGGGTGCCACTGGTTTACCGGTTGTCCGAGAGGGCACTGCCGGGCAGCTACGCACCACGGGGTAACGGCTGAATGCATCTAAGCCGGAAACCCACCTGGAAAAGAAGCGTCGCCGAGATCTCTCCTAGAAGAGGAGTTCGATAGACTCGGGGTGTACGCGTCGAGGCAACGAGACGTTCAGCCCGCGAGCACTAACCGATCGAAGCCACTAATCATTGCTCCGCCCGATGAAGCGGGTCCGGGCGTAAACTGGATCGCACGTACATTACGGTACACCACCGACGCACGGTGCATACGGGACGTAGTCCCGTTCCGTGGTTCGATTCCACGAGTCGGCATTAAGGCGGCCACAGCGGCGGGGACACTCCCGTACCCATCCCGAACACGGAAGATAAGCCCGCCAGCGTTCCGACCAGTACTGGAGTGCGCGAGCCTCTGGGAAACTCGGTTCGCCGCCTACCATTCATTCGACCCCGACACGGATCGGCCGTGTCGGGGTTTTTTGTATTTATACGGAGAGTGGCAACGCTCGCGGCGGCCGGATCAGTCCGCTGGCTAACCCGCCGCTTGGACGGTACCGCTACGCTTAAACCGCCGTCTCCGCTACGTACAGGTGCGCCAAGGTGGCAGAGTCTGGCCTTACGCGGTTGCCTGCAGAGCAGCTACACGCCGGTTCAAATCCGGCCCTTGGCTCTCATACGATACCCTAAAGCCCGAGACGACCACGTCCCGGCAACTCCTCCTATTTCGAGACATTGTGTGTGATTCCTGAGACAAATCTTCCGAGACGGGACCGTTTACTTCGAATCGGCGTCTGATTCGTCGCTTACTTCGAGAATCTCCGCTGCTACGTCTTTCACGTGCCGTCGGTGAGAAGTCGAAGTCCGCACGCTTTGAGCTGCGTTGAGCTGGTCGTTGACGACTGCGTTCCGCTGTGGCCCCACATCTCGGGGGATTCGGAGTTGATGTATTCGACCCAGCGCTTGATACCTTTGCTACGCTGCTCACGGCTGTGTTCGTGCTTCGCATCCGGATGCTCATGCGCGTTTGAGTCGCCCATATTCGTCTTCGACGTCGAGCCGCGCTACCCACTCTTCGAGGCGGGGCACACTAACGCTTTTCTCCGAGAGCGTGTAGGGGTGTACTGCATCCCCGACGTCCTTTTGAGCACCGAGGTGGAGTTCGTACGCGACCTGGGGCTCCAGGGGGCCTATCGGAATCGTCTTGCCATCGATTCGGGCTGGGATAGCGTTTCCGAAGGACGTGCGATCGGGGTGTTGCACGCGCAAAACAGGCGCCCAATGCGGCGCTCGAGACCCGCACGGGGACTCGACCTCGAACGCTCGCTCGGCAGCGAACTCGACAGTACAGACGACTATAGGGAGGGGTTCGAAGCGCGAACCGAGGGGCGGCAGCCGGCGTTCGACGGAGAGTGAGCGTCCGACCGCCGGCCGCAAGCCGACCGGCGAGTGCCGGGTCGGCGATAGCACCGCCGTCGCACTGCTTCCGTGTCGGACCCATAGAGCTGGAGCCGTCGAGCGCCGTGGGCCAAGCGCGCGTCGGTTGTTTGCGGCCCCCTGGATCGACCGTATACCGCATACAAAACTGTCTTCCCTCCGCCCCCCGGTTTCCACTCCAACGGAATCCATGCGCGCTTGCACGCTTCGGACGTCCGAGGGCCGCCTCCGAACGCCGTGGCGTCTGCTCGTCGCCGCGGCGTTTTTTATGTTCGTCTCCCTCGGTGTCTCCGCGGCCGCCGTCGCCGTCGGACTCGCACCCGCCCCCGGGTCTCCGGGGGTGGATCCGTTCGCGGTCGTCGGCCCACACATACTGAACGGGACGGCGCTCGCGCTCGCGGTGGTCGTCGCGGCGCGATTCCTCGATCGACGGCGCTACGCCGAGTTCGGACTCTCGGTCGACAGACGGTGGTGGCGGGACCTCCTCGTCGGCCTGGGGCTGGGGTTCGGACTCATCGCGGCGGCGTATCTCGTCGGCGTCGCAGTCGGCGTGTACGAACCGACGCTGTCGCCGGCTGCACCCGACGGGTACACGGTTCTGCGTGCGTTCGCCCTCGTTTCGGTTTTCACCTGCGTCGTCGGGCTCTACGAGGAACTGCTCTTCCGGGGGTATCTGTTGCCGAACGTCGCCGACGGGCTGACTGCCCTCCTCGACGATCGCCACGCGATCCTCGGTGCGGTGGGACTCTCCGGTATCGGGTTCGGCGCGGTCCACGGGCTCAACCCGGGGATGACGCTTCTCGGGGTCGGAACGATCGCCGTCGCCGGCTTCCTGCTCGGCCTCGGGTACGTCCTCACCGGGCGACTCGCGCTGCCGATCGGCGTCCACGTCACGTGGAATTTCGCACAGTTCGTGTTCGGGCTTCCGGTGAGCGGGATCGACCTCGGGATCCGCTTCCTCCGGACGGAACGGGTCGGCTCACCCCTCCTCCATGGGGGGTTGGTCGGCCCCGAAGGCGGGGTGCTCGGTCTCGCCGCGGCGCTCGTCGGCTGTGTGCTCGTCGCGGTGTACGCGGCGTGGACCGGCGATGGCGCGAAACTGGCGGCGGTGGGTCGGACGCGCCCCGGAGGCGGGACCGATCAGCCGCCGAGATAGGAGTCGCGGATGTACTCGTCGCCTTTGAGTTCCTCGGGCGTTCCCTCACGCACCGCGGTGCCGTTCTCCAGGAGGTAGATCCGGTCGGCGTGTTCGAGGGCGAACGTCACGTTCTGCTCGGTCAACAGGATCGTCACGCCCTGCTCGAGGATCGGGTCGAACGCCTCGGCGATATCCTTCAGAATGACGGGCGCGAGCCCGAGCGTCGGTTCATCGAGGATGAGCAGTTCCGGATCACCCATCAGCGCGCGGCCGATGGCAAGCATCTGCTGTTCGCCGCCGGACATCGAACGGGCGTTCTGCCCTCGCCGCTCCTCGAGGCGGGGGAACAACTCGTAGACGAACGCCATCCGTTCCTCGAGGACGTCGTCGTCCCGGAGGTAGGCGCCCAACTCGAGGTTGTCCTCGACGGTCATGTGTCCGAAGAGGTCCCGCTTTTCGGTGCAGTGGATCATCCCCCGCTCGACGAGTTCGGTCTGTCCGATTTCGGCGACCTCCTCGCCGTTGTACTCGACGCTGCCGTCGTACTCGAGGAATCCCGACGCCGTGTTCGCGAACGTCGTTTTCCCGGCCCCGTTCGGGCCGATGAGCGAGACGATCTCGCCCGGTTCGACGGCGAGATCGAGTCCGCGAAGCGCCGCGACCTTCCCGTAGGAGACGCTGAGGTCGCGAGCCCGCAGAATGGTCGTGTCGGTTCCGGCCGGTCCCGTTCCGCTCTTGGACTCCCGGGTCGGATCAACCCCGTCCGCGCCATCCGTACTCATATGCCACTTCCTCCCGCGTCACAGACTTGAACTTTCGGATCGCCACCGACATCTCGGCCGCGAAACGACGCTTTCGCCCGATACTGCGTGCCGTTCGGCGTCCGCTTCGAAGCCTTTATCAGCGAACTGACCCTCACACAACGTAGTATGAGTGACAAGCCGGCATCGATGTACCGGGACATCGACAAGCCCTCCTACACCCGACGGGAGTACATCACGGGTATCCCCGGGTCGAAGGTCGCCCAGTACAAGATGGGCAACTTCGACGCCGAGCCCGACGACTACGAGGTACAGATCAGCCTGATCCTCGACGAGGCGGTGCAGATCCGCCACGGATCGCTCGAGGCCTCCCGGCTCTCGGCGAACCGACGCATGCTCAAGGAGCTCGGCGAGGGCGGCGATTACAAGATGATCCTCAGGAAGTTCCCCCACCAGGTCATCCGGGAGAACAAGCAGGCGACGGGCGCGGGAGCCGACCGTGTCTCCGACGGGATGCGCCAGTCGTTCGGCAAGATCGTCGGCACGGCCGCCCGGATCGAGCAGGGTGAACAGCTGTTTACGATCTGGTGTCACCCCGAGGACGCGGAGGTCGCAAAGGACGCGCTCCGCCGTGCGTACAACAAGATCTCCCCGCCGTGTACCGTTCGCGTCGAGCGCGGCGAGGAACTGCTCATCGCCTGAGACGGGCCGGCCTCTTTCGATCTGACTCCTATTCGAACGTTCCGAAGCGACATCCACGGCCGTTCGCGTCGCCCCCTCCCCCCGCCGTCGCCGTTTGCCGGCCGTAAGCGGACGCCGCGGGGTGCATGGGGCGGCTTTATGCCCGCCGCCGGCGTATTCCGGCGCATGTACCGGACGCTCCTTGTGGCGACGGACGGTAGCGCCGACGCCGAGACCGCCCTCGAGCACGCGGTCGAACTCGCCGCCTCGACCGGAGCACAACTGCACGTGGTCTCCGTCGTCGAGACTCGGACGGCCTACGACAACGCCATCATCGATCCCGAGAAGGTCAAAGCGAACCTCAGGGCGGACGCCGCCGCCGCCGTCGACCGCGCCGAGGCGGCGGCGACCGACGCCGGTGTCGAGTGTCGGTCAGAAGTCCTCGAGGGGCCGCCGCCGGAGCACATCCTCGAAGCGGCCGAACGGATCGACGCTGACGCCATCGTCGTCGGCGCGACCGGGCGATCGGGGTTCAAACGGCTCGTGCTCGGGGGAACGGCCGAGCGACTCCTTGAGGCCTCTTCGATCCCGGTGGTCGTCATCGGCGGCGACGCCTGAGAGCCGCGCGGCCACGAAGTGTCGAACGGAGCGGGAATGTCGGGGGCCTTTTTATCGCTGGAATCGTATCCCTAAACCAATGCTTACACTCGAGGTTCTCCTGGTGGGCGAGACACCGACTCGGCCGGCCGTTCTGGAGGGGTTTCCCGAACCGCTCGTCGCGACGACGACCGCATCGGGGTTCGACGACGCGATCGCCGAACTCGACGGCGTCGACTGCGTGGTCACCGACTACACGCTCCCCGACCACGACGGGCTCGAACTCCTCGCCGCGATCCGCGACCGCGACGGGACGCTCCCCGCCATACTATACACGGCCGACGGCGACGAGACGGTCGCCGAAGCGGCGATCGATGCCGGCGTGACCGCGTACGTCCCGGCCGGCTCGGATCCGGCGGACGACGGGATCGTCGATCGGGCGATAGAGCAGGCCCGCAGAAACCACGTCTCGACGACCGTGGACGAATCGGATCCGACTGCGGCCAACCTGAAACTCTCGGAACTGGCGATGGACGAGGCGCCGGTCGGTATCACCGTCGCCGATCCGCACGAACCCGACGAGCCGTTGATCTACGTCAACGACGCCTTCGAACGGCTTACAGGCTACGACACCTACGAGATACTGGGACGAAACTGCCGGTTCCTGCAGGGGGAAGAAACGGACCCCGAGACGGTCGACCGGATCCGCCAAGCCGTCGACAACCGCAGGCCGATCTCCGTCGAGATACTCAACTACCGAAAGAACGGCGAACCCTTCTGGAACCAACTGAACGTCGCACCGGTTACGAACGACGACGGCGAACTCACGCACTTTCTCGGCTTTCAGACCGACATCACCGAGCGCAAGGAGGTCGAACTCCGTTCGCGACGGCAGGCGGAACAGCTCCGAGCCGACCGCCGCGCGCGCGAGCGACTCCTCGCCCGCCTCGACGGCATCGTCCATCGGGTGACCGACGCGACCGTCAACAGCACATCCCGGGCGGAACTCGAGGAGCGCGTCTGTAAAGCGGTCCTCGAGACCAACGACTACGAGGCCGTGTGGTTCGGGACGCGGCAAGCGACCAGCGGCCGGATCGTCGCCGGGGAACGGGCGGGCTGTGGCGGGTCCGACACTCCGTCCGTCTCGGCCGACACCTCCGAGGATCCGGTCGCGAACGCGGTGAAAACCGGCACCGTGACCGTCGCCGAGGTGGCCGATTTGGCCCCCGATTCGTCCCACCACAAGTACGCCCCTTCCGACGGGGGTGTCGCGGCGATCCCGCTGCGATACCGCGACGCCGACTACGGGGTGTTGGTCGTGTACGTCTCCGGATCGGCAGCGCTCGACGACCACGAGGCCGCGGTGTTTGAGGCGCTCGGTCGGGTGATCGGAACGGGAATCAACGCCCTTCAGAACCAGCGGCTGTTGGCTACCGACGAGTACATCGAGTTGACGTTCACCGGAACGCTGCCTGCCCCGGTGATCGCTGAACTCGCCGCCGAGTTGGACTGTGAACTCACGTATAAGGGCGCGGTCACCCGGGACGACGGCCGGTTCGTCATGTCCGTCCTCGCGTCGGGGACCACCGTCGAGGCCCTCGAGGAGGCCGCCGAACGCCTCCCCGACCCTCCGGCGCTGACGTCGGTCGCGACGTACGACGACGGCTGTCTCATCGAGATCGTTCCCAGCGGCGGATCGATCGTCCGGACGGTGCTGGATCACAACGGGTCGATTCGGAGCCTCTCGGCCGACGGGGATCGCGTCGAACTCCGCGTCGAGATCCCGCGAACTGCGAACCCGAACATGGTCGTCGAGACCATCACGGATCAGTACGAGGGACTCTCCTTGAGTTCCCAGCGCCGTCGCGAGCGAGACCGAAACTCCCGGAAGGAACTCGCCGCGGCGCTCCGAGCCGATCTCACCGACAGGCAGCTCGAGACGGTTCAAAAAGCGTATCTGAGCGACTACTTCGAGTGGCCGCGACCGGTCTCCGGCGAGGGCATCGCGGACTCGATGGGGATCACCCGATCGACGTTCCACCAGCATCTTCGGGCCGCCCAATCGAAGATCATCGGGGAACTCCTCGAGGAGCTTCAACCGCCGTTGAAACCGAACCAACCGGGTGACGGGGTTTCATAAACTCCACGGGGCAGAAACAATGGTAATCGAGCCTCGATTCCGACCGCTCTCGCCGACTTCGCCTCGAAACGGGTGTATCGGCACGGCCGGATCAGCGGGATCATGACACCGGAGACGTCCCTCGGTTTCGTCCTCACGCCGACGCTGCTCGTCGGGCCGCTCGCGTCCGTCCGTCCCACTGCAACGCGCCCCCGGGCTCCGTTCGCCGGTTTTCAGGGCGCTGTTCCCGGCCCGACCCCCGGCAGCCGCCGTGACCGAGCGCGAGGAGGGGGGAACCGAGGACCGTGACCGAACGAGTACCTGACAGGCGGGCCATGAGCGCCCGACCCGCGTCGAGCACCGCGACGGACGCCCTCTTTCGGCTCGGTTTCATTCCGGGGTGGGTCACCGTGGCGGCGACGACGCTCGCCTTCGCGGCCGGGCTCTCCGTTCCACAGCCGTACCAGCTGCTCCCGCTCGTCGTCAGCGCCGTCGCACTCGGCCTCCCACACGGGGCGGTCGACCACCTCGCGATCCCAAGAACTCGCGGCGAGGCGGTGACGGCCCGGTGGCTCGCCGCGGTCGGCGCGCTGTATCTCGTCGTCGGCGGCGGCTACGCGATCGTCTGGTTTCTCTCACCCGCCGTCGCCGTCGTCGCGTTCATTCTCATGACGTGGCTCCACTGGGGGCAGGGCGACGTGTACCCCCTCGTTGCCCTATCAGGCGGCGAGCACCCGGCGGGGCGGGGCGGGCGCGCACTGACGGCGCTGGCGCGCGGATCGCTTCCGATGGCCGTGCCGTTCGTCGCTTTCCCGGGCCAGTACGAACTCGTGGTCGGGACGCTCGCCGGGCTGTTCGACCCGGCCGCCGAAGCGGCGCTTGCGGGGGTTTTCACACCGACTGCGCGGCTGTTCGTCGCCGCCACGGTCGCGGCGCTGATCGTCTCGTCGCTCCTCGTCGGTATCGTGGCGACGGGCGGCGGCGATCGCCGCGGGCTTCTCCTCGATGCCGGTGAGATGGCCCTCCTCGTCGCCTTCTTTTCGACGGTCCCGCCCATCTTCGCGATCGGGCTGTACTTCTGTCTGTGGCACGCGCTCCGGCATATCGTCCGGCTGCTGGCGGTCGACCCGGCGGCAACGGCCGCGCTCGAGGGGGGCCGGTACGCCCGCGCGCTCGGTTCGTTCGCGAAGGACGCCGCCCCCCTGACCGCGGTCTCGATCGGTCTCCTCGGCGCGCTGTATCTCGTTGTGCCCGGAACAGTCTCCGAGCCGCTGGAACTCGTCGGCACGTATCTGGTGTTGATCGCGGTGCTCACGCTGCCGCACGTCGTCGTCGTGAGCGTGATGGATTACGACCAGCGGCTCTGGAGCCCGACCTGACGCCGGGCGACCACGGACGTATATTATTCCGCCCCTCCAACGGCCGGGTATGGACGCAACTGCCACGATCGTCGTCGATCGACCCCAGGAAGCGGTGTTCGAGTACATGGACGTCCCCGAGAACCAGGCCCGGATCTCGCCGCGGCTCTCGGCCGTCGAGACGGTCGGAACGCTCGACAACGGCGGCAAGCGCGCGCGTTACACTTACCGGCTGTTCGGCCTCGGTTTCGAGGGGGAGGTCCGCGGCGTCGAACACGATCCGCCCGAACGGATCGTCTTCGAGATGACCGGCGACATCGAGGGCCGGATCGAGTGGACGTTCGAGCCGACGCCGGAGGGGACGCGGGTGACCTACGCGGCGTCGTACGACCTCGGATTGCCGCCGGTTCTCGACCGGGTGCTCGCCCCGGTCGCCGACCGGTTCAATCGTCGCGAACTGGAAGCAACGCTCGATAATCTCGCCGAGCGGCTGTAGGACGGTCAGAACAGCCGATCGAGCACGGCCCGCTTGATGAACCCGTCGCGGCGCTCGCTGTGGGGTTGGACCATGACGGCCGTGCAGTCGACGCTGTCGACCAACTGGTCGCTCGGTCGTCCGAAGAGGTCGCCGCTGAGGCCGGGCGATTCGGTGCCGGTGACGAGCAGATCCGCCGTCGCGGCGAACCGTGCGAGTCCGGCGACCTCGTCGTCGTTCTCGATGACGCGGGACTGAGCCGGGACGGTCAGGATCGAGATGAGCGCCGCGTGGTAGTCCTCGATCGTCTCCCGTCGCGTCTCGGCGGCGTCCTCGGGGAGGGCATGTAGCAGGGTGATCCGGGCACCGGTCTCCTCGGCGATGGCGTCGGCGATGAGCAGTTTCAGCGGATCGTATCCCCCGCGGGAGGCGACGACGGCGATCTCGTCGGCCCCGTCGAAGCCCCGGTCCTCGACCAGCAACACTCCACAGGGCGAGTTCTTCAGGAACCACTCGGTCTTCCCGCGCCCGAGGATCCGCCGGTGGAACTCCTCACGACGGCGCTCGAGCAAGAGGAGGTCGTACCCCTCATATGAGGCGAACTCGACGATCGCTTCCTCGACGTCCTCGGCGGTCACTTCGCTGTAATCGACCTTGGGACCGGTTTCCGCGCGCATCGCCTCGCCCATCGACGCGTCCGTGTCGGGAACGCTGCCGCCGCCCGAGAGGCTCTCCCCGCCCGTCCCAGCCGCCGCCCCCGTCGCAGTCGGGAGCCACTCCGGCGGATTGCCGTCGATGGAGAGCCAATCCGGGCTCTCAGTTCGGTTGACCCTCGGCGTTCGTTCGCCGAAGACGTGGCGGGGCTGGCTTCTGAACCGGACCATCGAGACGTGTGTCGACCGGAGCCGCGAGAGGTCAGACGCGATCCGGAGCATATCGCGCTGTCCGGACTCGCTCGTATCGTCGGTGACGGCCACCAGCGCGTCGTACATCCCTTCCGAATCGAACAGTTCGCGGGTCCGTTCGACGGCCCGCTCGCCGACCTCGCGACGGACGCCGGTTCTCGCCGCACCCTCGCGGTCGACGCGGTCGCGAACGTACAGGTAGTAGTACGCCACCGAAACGGCCGTGATCGCGGCCGCGCCGACGAACGGGAGCGTTCCGATCTGCGTCAGCACGACGAACCCACCGGCCATTCCGAACAGTTGCATCCACGGGTACAGCGGCGACGTGAAAACCGGGTCGTAGTCGTCGATTGCTCCCTCGCGGAACCCGATCAACGCCAGGTTGACGAGAATAAACACGATGATCTGGAAGGCGCTGCCGAACTTCGCGACCTGGTCGATCGGTAGGAACGCGATCATCACGAGCATCATCCCGCCGGTGACGGCGACCGCGGGCGCCGGCGTGTTGAACCGACTGCTGACCTCGGCGAACTTGTCCGGCGCGAGGCTGTCGCGGGCCATCGCGAAGGGGAACCGAGACGCGGACAACAGCCCGGCGTTCGCCGTCGACGCCAGCGCCATGAGCGCCGCGACTGTGACCGCGATCACCCCGGCCGTTCCGAGCACCTGATCCGCCGCGATGGCCATGATCGCCCCCTCACCGGAGGAGTCGAGCAACCCGTCGTTGATCGAGCCCTGCACGTCGACGATCCCGATGGCGACGTAGACCACGGCGACGTACAGCGCGGTCGTGATCACGAGCGAGCCGATCATCGCCTGCGGGATTACCCGGCCGGGATCTTTGACCTCCTCGGCGACGGCGGAGACCTTGATCACCCCGGCATAGGAGATAAAAACGAGCGCGGTCGCGGCGAGAAAGCCGCTGCCGCCGATACTGAACGCCCCTTCCGTGTTGGCGGGATCGACACCGCTCCACCCGCCGACGACGAACCACGCCATCACGACGAGCATCAACCCGACGATAACGAACTGCAGCGATCCGGTGCTCGACGTGGAGACGAGATTGAGGATGATAAACACGAGCGCGAGCGCCAACGCGAGCGGGATGATCGGATCGCCGAAGAGCGGTACCTCGATGGCTTCGATCGCCGGGAGGACGTACACCAGATACGGAACACCCCCGATAAGCGCCAGCGCGCCTTTAAATGAGAGCATGAACCAGTTTCCGACCCCGGCGATCGTCCCGAGAAGTGGCCCCATCCCGCGTTCGACGTAGACGTAGGAGCCGCCATCCTCGGGCATCGCCGTCGCCATCTCCGAGGCCGACAGCGCCGCCGGCAGGATGAGGATCGCCGAGACGAGAAACGCCGCGACGACCGAGGGGCCGCCTACCTCGATGAACGCGATTCCCGGGAGGATGAACACGCCGCTGCCGACCATCGCGCCGATAGCGATCGCCATCGTCGCGGGCAGGCCGAGGTCGCGTTTGAGTCCGGATGGCATCCGCTGTTACACCTCGTCGCAGCGGCAGTGCCGCGGACTCGTCTGTGGTACGGGACTGTGGTCGTAGCTGTGATCCGGGTGTGTATTTCGCGCTACTCGGCGGGTAACCGGCATTGATAACACTAATACAATATACGTTTATCATGGAATTATCCGTGATGCCTAACTAGTATGGTGTGGGAGCAAGTATCAGTGATCGTACCGTTCGATAAAGTCACCGGTCGGGTACGGTCTCTCCCCCAGGACAGCGCTCAAATACGGGGAATGATAACATAACAATATCCGGATGTCCTCCGACATCTCCGACGCGGTTCTGGAAGGCGACGCCTACGAGCACGCCGCCGCGCTCACCAGACGGGTGTTCCCGATCTCGTTGACCGGCAAGATCCGTCTCAGCGCCGTCGTGCTCGCGAGTACGGCGCTTCTCGCGCCGGCGATTTCCGTCCGACGGGAGCTGATCGCGGAACTCGATCCCGCCGCCGGGGGCACGCCTCCGGCGTTCGTCGCTGTCGCCGCCCTCGGCGCGGGCATCACGTTCCTGTTCGGGCTGGCGTTTCTCCGACAGCGCCACGTCGTCCAAACCCGCGACCTGGATTTCGAAACGGCAAAGCGGTTGATCCGACTCGAGGACCTCCTGATGACCTTCACCGTCTCTACCGGGCTCCTTTTCGTGTTGGCCCCGGTCGCGCTCGCAGTTCTCGGGGCTCTGTCGCCGGACGCCGTCCTCTATCTGTACCAACAGGACGTCCGCCTGTACCGGCCCGCCGGCGGTTCGCTCCTCACGGCGGGTCGCGTCTCCGCCGGTGGGCTCGTCCTCACAGGTGTTCTCCTCGTCGTCGACGCCGTGACGCGGTGAACGTTATCCGTGTCAAACAGCCGCAACTTATATAGTTGTGACCAGTGTAACTTTACTCTGTCGATCGGGCGACGAAAAGGGTGTATCCGGCGGACACCCACACTAGTAAGGCTTCCTTTTCATTACCTATGTCCACGAATTACCTACTGTAGTCATGACAGAAAGCCAGGCATTGCCGTCGGCAACAGAATCGCTCGTAACGCTACAACAGGCGGAGGTGACGCAGACCGAACTGTTCGAGTTCATCCTCAACGATGCAGTCCTCGCCAGTTCGCTCTACGTCAACATCGCGCTTGCGGGGCTGTCGCTGCTCCTCTTCGTCTTCATGACGAAGGATCTCCAGGACTCGCGTGCGAAACTGATCGCCGTTTCGGTGCTTCTGGTACCGACAGTCTCGGTCGCGAGCTACACCGGCCTCGCGTCGGGGCTTACCGTCAGTATACTCGAGATGCCTACCGGCCACGCCGCGGAAGGCGCGACGACGATGGTCGGTGGTGAACCGGTCGATGGCGTCGTCACGGTGTGGGGTCGCTATCTGACGTGGGCGCTGTCCACGCCGGCAATCCTGCTCGCGCTGGGACTGCTCGCCGGCTCCGACTTCACGTCGATCTTCACCGCGATCACGTTCGACATCGCGATGTGTGTCACCGGCCTCGCCGCCGCCCTGACCACGTCGAACCACGCTCTGCGCTGGTTCTGGTACTTCATCAGCTGCGCGTGCTTCGCGGTCGTGCTCTACATCCTGTTGACCCAGTGGCCGGAGTCCGCCGCCGCCGCTGGCACCGCTGACATCTTCAACAAGCTGAAGCTCCTGACCGTCTTCATGTGGCTGGGCTACCCGATCATCTGGGCGCTCGGCGTCGAGGGAATCGCCGTCCTGCCGGTCGGCGTCACCTCGTG